>JALSPK010000075.1 GCA_026986005.1 Saprospiraceae bacterium | reverse complement strand
CTTTTACACGTATTCCAAAATAAAATTCTTTAATCTTTTGTCCAAAAGATATATTTATTACCATCACCATTATCAATAAAACAAATACTTTTTTCATAAATTTAAAATTTAAATATTAAATAAAAATAGGATCCGGCAATGCCGGACCCTATATAAAAGTTACCATTTCAAATAATATGGTCCATACCTATGTCCAAATTCCGTAACAAAAAATTCTGCAGTAACATATCCGGGCTTCACGGTTACAATATCAGCTTGTACTGCTACACTACACGAACAATTTAGGATCGATTTATTTGTATTTTCACAGCCATACCAGCAAAACACTATATCTTGACAATCGTAAATGATTTTGGAATTATCAATATAGTTTATTTCAAGCTTATCTGCTTTTGTTCTATACCAACCAAACCAAGTCTTATAATAATTTTTACTTTTTGCTTTGGTTCTTATTCCATCTGTACTAAAAATACCCGGATAATCCACATATAAATAATACTTTAATTTCCTTCTTTTATTCGACTGCGAATAGTATTCATTTTCCTTATGTTTAAAAGGAGGCTCTAACCCACAACCCGTATAAATTGTTTTACAAATAGTGGTATTGCATCCGGTATCGGTAGTAAGAGTAACACATACATCCACATTAACTAAAGCATCTTCTTCGGAATACACATGGTAAGGCTGTGCATCTCCTGAGTAATAATTTTGAACAGTACCGTCACCCCAGTCTACCTGGAGGTTTAATCCATTGCATGGTTCAACTCCTTTAAAATAAATCGTAAAATGATTTGCATCAGAATATTCGGTCAAATAAAAATCAAATCCACAATTACAAGCATTTTCAATAATTACTTGGTCGGTAGCTTTACAATTTTCATCTCCTTTCCCTACAACAGATACGGTAAAAGGATAATTGTTGTTTGGTGGAGTCCAATCAAACCAAATATCCATATATCCATTATGACTATATACAACTTGCCCCGTAGCATCAGTTATTGTCCATGTATAATCTGTCATCGTCGGATTATTTGTTACAGCAATAAAACGATATTTATTCGCTCCTTTAAATTTTGTCATATTAATCGATACACTACAAGGAGGAGGTCCACCAAAATATCTATTAAAAAATCCTTGATCCAAATCTCCAGTCAATCTTTTATATAAAGATAAATCTTCAATAATACTAGAATTCAAAAGGATTGCATTTTCTATTAAGGGTTCATTCAATAAATTCGATGAATTCCTTAATGTATTTAACGCAGTAATATCGTCATTTCTTATAACATATTGATTAAATCTATCAACCATCTTATAAATGTAGTCTCCAACTTTGACTTCAAGCTTATCATTTAGCATATACTGCTTAACTTCATTCAAGATAAAATGATCGTCAAAATCAGAAGGATTCCCTCCGTTTAAATAAAACTGTTTCTCTCTATTTTCTTCTTCAGTACCTAGCGCATTAAACCCTTCAAAATTTGATGCAAATGAGGCTAATGCAGGCTCCCATGGATATATAAGACTATCTTCATCATTTTCAGTTAATCCAAGACTATTCAAATAATCGGCAACAAATACAGAATCATTCCGCAAATCCTCTAATGCATCCATAACATTAATAAACGTTTGCTTATCTTTAAACCATAACATATCACCATTAAAAACGGTTAAATCCGTAGGAGCAATACCTAATTTATCATAAATATCCTCTGATCTATTTTCAATTTTCACATCATCAATCGGACTATCTTTTATACTATCTTTCGTACAAGAATTTAAACTAAAAAATAGAACTAATAATAAAAACTTAATTATATATAATTTCTTCATTTTCATTGCGATACTTGGATTTAGACTCGGCTTCTCGCTTTCCGAGTGTGATAAAATTTTTCAATTTAGCTGTTACTAAAAGAAAAACCATTACCTTTGTACTCTCAATTTCGGAGACTGAGAGTCTGTTTTTTACCGGTTCTTCTTCAACCGATAATAAAGGTAACGGGCTCTCTTTGTTTGTCTTATCTGCCCTGCTTACTATTCTGCAGAGCTACTCATAATGTAATGACTGAGACGCACCTGTTGAGACGCAAAATCTTGCGTCTGTACATCTCTTGCCTGATAAGCAAAAAAACCGGTTTAGACTTACCAAGTTTTGGAAACTTGGCAAGTCCCCCGTATTAAGAACGGTGGATCTGTCTCTGAGCGAAACACCACCTTTTCTGTTTTTAACTTATGTAATACAGTTATGGGGAAATATATCTTCTTTAATATGAAAAATAATATTATGCAGAGGACAATTATGAAAATATTTATAATGACCTTAATAAGTTCAATAGCCTTATTTGCATAGCTTCTTCCCCCTATCTTTTTCTGCAACGAAGTGAAAGAAAAATATAAGGGGGAGCGTAGTGCATTGAGCATTGCAGAGGGGGCAGCATTGATAATCTTTAGAAAATTCTTGATTGGCTTTGTTTCAAATAAATTTGAAACACCTGTTAAAGGGGCATTCCGGAAATTAAAGAATACCTGTAACCTAGTTAAGTCAGGCTTTAAATGGAATCGCAAATTTATTTGCGATATTAAATTAGTACCTTCCTTTGTTTCAAATAAATTTGAAACGCCTTTTAAAGAGCTCGCTGAATAACATAAGTTGACTAATAAGCCTTGTAGCCTTGTAGCCTTGTATGTCTGTTCCGATAATCATTTTTATCATCTTTACTAGTTTAAATATAGCGACATTTTATGAATTATACAAATATTTATGCGTATTTATTTAGTTTTTAATATATTAAAAGTTTTATAATCCTCCTCTTGCTTACTTTCACTTTTTTATATAACGATATTTCACTTAGTGTCTGTAATATGTGAAACGCTGCTAAAAACAAGGATTTTTTCTTAATTTTTACCTTCCTTTACATATAGTATGAAAAAAAGTGATTTTTGTGACAGGTTTTTGGTGATTTTTTTTTATTTAATGCTGTATTTTTCACTTTTCATACTTGTTTTGTCACTATTTTTGCTTTACTGGTATACTTTTGGTGATTATTCTTTTGTTATAAATACGTTTTCTTTCAATTAAATTGCCCTTTCAGGGCGTTGATATATTTTATTGGCAATATCCCCGGCTTTATGCCGGGGTTGAATTGATTTGGGTTTTTAGCCCGTGGCTGTTGGTTTACTCCTCCAAGACAAAGGCCTCCCGACCTCTTCCGACTGAAATGACAAACGTCTCCCAATGATTGAATTGAAACCCCAACTTCCCTAGCTTATTTATTTATATTTCAGATACCCTTATACCTTGACTCAAAGTCAAAAATTATACTTATAGGCAAGACTATATAAAACATAACCTCCATCTCCGGACAAAGTAGCATTTACCCACTCTTCAGAATCTTTAAAACTGTATCTCAACTTTGCATTCATCAAGGTGGAGAAG
>JALSPK010000074.1 GCA_026986005.1 Saprospiraceae bacterium | reverse complement strand
AGTAATTGACCCGGGTTTACAAATAACTTGTCCTCTTTTGATATGAGCTTTATCAATACCTCTCAATAACAATCCGGCATTATCACCAGCTTCACCTCTGTCAAGAATTTTTCTAAACATCTCAACACCTGTACAAACTGTAGATAAAGGCTTCTCACCTTCTTTCATCAATCCAATAATTTCCATTGGATCTCCAATTTTAATAACTCCTCTTTCAATTCTACCTGTAGCAACTGTACCTCTACCGGTAATTGAGAATACATCCTCAACAGGCATTAAGAAAGGCATATCAACATCTCTAGTTGGTTCAGGTATTTGTTCATCACAAGCTGCCATCAAATCTTTAATAGATTGAATAGCATCTGCATCACCTTCCAAAGCTTTAAGCGCAGAACCCTGAATTACAGCAGAGTTATCTCCATCAAAATCATATTGATCCAACAATTCTCTAACCTCCATTTCTACCAATTCTAACATCTCATCATCATCAACAAGGTCTGTTTTATTCATATAAACAACAATCTTAGGCACTCCAACTTGCTTTGCTAAAAGTATGTGCTCTCTAGTTTGTGGCATAGGACCATCAGTAGCAGCAACAACCAATATAGCACCATCCATTTGAGCAGCACCAGTAACCATGTTCTTTACATAATCCGCGTGACCGGGACAGTCAACGTGTGCATAGTGTCTATTCTCTGTTTCATATTCTACGTGAGCTGTATTAATAGTAATACCCCTTTCTTTTTCCTCAGGAGCAGCATCAATAGAATCGTAATCTGTTTTTTGTGCAAGACCCGCATCAGCCAATACATAAGTAATAGCAGCTGTCAAAGTTGTCTTACCGTGATCCACGTGACCAATCGTTCCAATATTTACGTGTGGTTTTGACCGATCAAAAGTTTCTTTAGCCATTTGTTCAAATTTTTAACTAATTATTATAATAAATCCTTCTTATAATGAGCCAATGAAGGGACTTGAACCCCCGACCCCTTCCTTACCATGGAAGTGCTCTACCAGCTGAGCTACATTGGCTTTTCTTCCAAAAGCTATATAGATAAGAAGAAAAAAGAGCGGGCAACGAGACTCGAACTCGCGACCCTCAGCTTGGAAGGCTGATGCTCTACCAACTGAGCTACACCCGCTTTTTAAATTATCTCCCTCTTTCTAGCTTGTAGGGGACTTGCTTATAAAAAGGTAAACCTTTAAATAAACATTCATTAGACTTTCAAAGTGGGGGTGATAGGAATCGAACCTATTCAGTCTGAGACACTGGATTTACAGTCCAGCCCGGCTCTCCAACTCCGGCGCACCCCCGGTAATAATGTATCCTTAAAACCTCTCTTAAGTCTATACATATATACTGACAAAAGAGCCAATGAAGGGACTTGAACCCCTGACCGGCTGATTACAAATCAGCTGCTCTACCAGCTGAGCTACATTGGCTTAAAATATTTCAATTTTATAGCTTTCTCAATCCTTATTTTCAAAAGCGATTGCAAAGGTATATTTTATTTTCATAATAAACAAATAATTATTTATTTTTTTATGCAAAAAAAATGCATCAGATTAATTCCTTTTCGGTATCTGCGACTAAATATCATGATACACATCATCCTACACACCCCACATACTACATGTTACGTATTGAATACAAAGTGATTACATGATGACTGCCAACTTAATTTACAATCATATACGAAGATGAATTCTTTAATATGTATGCTTTTTAAAAATACATCTTTTTTAAATATTATAATTATGCCATAATAAAACTACCTTCCTCTCTGCTTATCTTTAAATTTTTTCAACTGTCTTTTCAATGAATCTAAACCCGTATCCGTCGCGGCTTCAAATGTCTTCTCAACAGAACTAGTAAACAACTTTTCTCCCGGTACTTTTAAAATAAATTCAACTATCTTATCCCTAACCTGTCCATTACTTTCAAGCTTTAATTTCACATCTAAATCTATCACCTTATCAAAATACTTATCAATTTTCATTGATTTTTTTTCAATATATTTCAATAATTTTGAATCAGCTTTAAAATGAATACTATCAATTTTTAAATTCATAATTATATTTTTCGTGTTAAAAAAATTATTTCGCTTTTGGATGTGCCTTCAAATATGTCTTTTTCAACTTTTCAATTGAATTGTGTGTGTATATTTGAGTAGCACTCAAATTTGCATGCCCCAGCATTGTTTTTATCGCATTCAAATCAACATCCTCATCAGCTAAATGTGTTGCTATACTATGCCTTAAAACATGCGGGCCTCTATTTTTAGAAGAGGTAACCATAGACAAGTATTTTGTAACAACACTATAAACAAACTTAGGATACATTTTGTTGCCTTTATTCGTTACAACAGTATTTTTAAATTCTTGTTTTTCAAAAAACCTATTTCTTGTAAAAATGTATTTTTTTAGCTCTTTAATCATA
Source organism: Saprospiraceae bacterium (assembly GCA_026986005.1). GTDB lineage: Bacteria > Bacteroidota > Bacteroidia > Chitinophagales > Saprospiraceae > JADJGA01. The sequence continues at coordinate 996 of JALSPK010000074.1, read as the reverse complement.
TCGTCAGTCATTGGGATTATTCTTTCTTTATTACCTTTTCCCAACACTTTTATTACTTTGCTATAAAAATCTATATCTCTATCAGACAAATTAATTAACTCTGATTTCCTTATTCCTGTATTGTATAGTATGGTGAGTATTATTTTATCTCTATATCCTCTAAAATCATCGCTAAAAAACAAATCGTCCAATAATCTATCTATTTCATTCTTTTGAACAATTGACGGCAACCTTTTTCCTATCTTCGGCGGTATCACTTTTTTTGTTGGATTTTTGACTACAATACCTTCTCGTAATAAAAATAAAAAATAAGATCTTAAAGCTGAAAATTTCCTGTTTATAGATTTTGCACTCAATCCGCTTTGCATCAAATAAACCAACCACGACCTAATCATTTGGTGATTGATCAAACCAATATCAAAAACAGAATATTTTTCTTCGGTATAGTTTAAAAACTGGCTAATATCATTTTCATAGGACATAATAGTATGCAAAGAGTACCTTTTTTCGTGCGTCAGATAACTAATAAAAGACTTTAGCATATTAACCTACTATTATTTGCTCAAATATACAATATTATTTTTAACTAGTCGATAAAAATAATAAAAAATTTAATTATTTCAGACCAACTGACCCGTTGGGAATTAAGGTGACCCAAAAATTAATAAAATCATTTTATTAAAAATATTTTCATTTTTTGCCTTGATGCATGACTGAACGGTCTTGACGAAGGAGAGAACCAAAAGAGCAAACCTCTTTTGGTAATGAAGGAACCGCTACATTAGTAGTGGGTGGGTTGATAAAATCATGACAGATTAATGCTGCCGGTATTTGCTTGGCTTCATAATTAATCATCTTTTCAAATTTAATCTCTTTGGAAGGATATTAAAATAGCCCGCTGTAAATTATTTTTCGATAATTGAAGGTAGGACTTGAAAGCATGCGATAGCATGACTTCAAAGCCGGCTTAATATTGCTTCACTTCATTTGTTAATT
>JALSPK010000073.1 GCA_026986005.1 Saprospiraceae bacterium | reverse complement strand
TGGATTATATCCCGCTTCTACAAGAGTTTGTATTATTTTAGCATGAACTAATTCATGAGTCATTGTTCTTGCTAAAAGGTAGTCTTGGTATGGTTCTTTATTACTACAATAATCCTCATCTAATGTAATTGTAGTTATTCCTGTTTTTGTATTATACTCGGTAAACCCACTATTAAAACCAGTATCTGCCATTTTGAGAAGAACTGTTGTATTTTTAGATATATCTAAATCTTTAATATATTTACAAATATTTTTGTTGCTATTCATTAGTTTATTATAAACACATTGGGCTCTAGGGCAATACTTTATTGACTTATCTTGAATTATCCAATCCCCACTATCCCCGATATCCTTCATCAGATCCTCAACAGTACCGAGCTATTTTGATACTTTTATCATATAGCAACACATATATTATAGATGCAAGATTAGTGATGATAGTTGGTCGGGAGGGTGATTTTTTTTTATCTATAAAGATAATCGTGTTTGCCTATATCAATAAGAATTATTTTATCTTCTTTTATTATAAAATCTATCATAATGCGATAGTGGGGATTGATAGAGATAGAATAATAGTACTGTTTAGTTACTTTTGTATAAGGCTTTATAAAAAACACTCATATCGCCACCAAGACACAAAGTTGCACGAAAAATGCCCAACTCGAAATAAGGTATCTTTATTTTGCAACAATCGCCCTTATTTCTCTGCTTGTTCAGCTGCAAAATAGGCGGCACCGATTACTCCGGCTGCATTTAAAAATTGTGAAGGGATTACCGGAATTTTTGTTGTTAGGTATTGATTGTATTTTTCAAGTTTTTTGCTCACACCACCTCCCAAAATAAATGTTTTAGGTGAAAATAGCATATCGAGATAGATGAGGTATTTGTTTAGTCTTTTCCCAAATTGCTTCCAGCTCAATTCTTTTTCTTTTCTTGTTTTGTTCGAAGCATAAGCCTCTGCTACATCACCTTTGAATTCAACTTTACCAAATTCGGAATTGGGTATCAATTTGCCGTCATATATCAATGCAGAGCCTATTCCTGTTCCAATTGTTAAAAACATAACTAGACCCTTGGTTTCTTTTGTTTTGCCGTACACTGCTTCAGCTATACCGGCAGCGTCAGCATCATTTATAGCAAAAAACTTAAAGCCCACAAGTTCTTCAAATTTTTTACTTATATCCACGTGAAGCCATGATTCATCTATATTGGATGTGAATTGTACTATACCATCTCTTATTAAAGTAGGAAAGCCAACACCTACAAATTCTCCTTTATAGTCCAATTTACTGATTATCTCTTTTATTGTTTTTGCCATATTCTCTGCCGTTGAGGGTTGGGGGGTCAATACTCTCACCCTCTCTGTCAACAATTGTCCTGTTTTTGTATCAACAATAGCTCCTTTGATTCCTGTACCTCCTATATCTAATCCTAATACTTCCATATTTATTTTATTACTTTTATTTTCATCCATATATTTTTCATCGGTCTGTCTGCTCTGTCCTTTTTTACCTTTACTATTTTGTCAATTATATCCAATCCTCTTGTCACTTTTCCAAATACCGTATAGTCTCCATCAAGAAATGGTGTCCCTCCCATTTCTTTGTATTGTTTTATTTGATCTTGTGTATAATGTATACCTTTTCTTTGTTCTATTTGTTTTAGTTGTGCCTCTGACAATTTTGAACCCTGAACGATAAAAAACTGTGAACCTGAAGATTTTTTTTCAGGATTTACATTGTCACCCATTCTTGCTGCTGATAAAGCTCCTTTTACATGTACCAAATCAGGATTAAACTCTGCATCTATTTGATATCCCGGACCTCCTGAACCAAGTCTTTTATCCTTAGATGCATTTCTTGAATTAGGGTCTCCTCCTTGTATCATAAACCCATCGATAACTCTATGGAATAGAAGATTGTCATAAAATCCTTTTTCTGCCAGTTTGATGAAATTGTCTCTGTGTTTTGGCGTCTCATCATACAATTCTACTTCCATTTCACCATATGGAGTTTCAATCAATACCAAGCATATCTCGGGCGCTTTGACATGAATTTTCTTTTTGGATTTGGATTTTTTTTTGCCTTTTTCTGCAATCAATTCTACTGTATAATTTCCGGACATATAGTATTTGTGAGTAGGATTGGCAATAGAAGAAGTATCCCCATCCCCAAAATTCCAGTAAAACTTTTCTGCTTTCTTTGACTCATTTTTGAAACTAATCTTTGCAGGAGCACTTGCGTTTTCACTATTTTCGATCACAAATTTAGATATTGGCCGATTGCAAGAGGATGCTAGAAGTATAGCAAAAATAAAATATAATAATTTATTCATAAGTTTTAATTTATCATTTTAATTTTCATGGTAATGTTTTCTTCGGGTCTATCCCCAACCGTCTTTTTGACCGCGGCTATTTTATCAATCACATCCATTCCATCTATTACATACCCAAAAACAGTATAGTTATTGTCCAAAAAAGGGTATCCTCCTTCCTTTAGATATTTAGCTTTTTGCTCCTCAGTATAGCTTAGCTTATTATAGTTCTCTGCTTTTTCAAGATCTTGTTCGGTCAGGTTTCTTTTACCTTGTACCAAATAAAACTGAGAGCCTGAATCAGGATTGCCTTTGGGCCCTTTTCTAGCTGAAGCCAGAGCTCCGCGATAATGCAGCATTCCCGTTATTTCCGGTTGTATTGTATATCCGGGACCACTCATGCCTAGTCTTTTATCAGCAGGTGCGTTTTTGGATTCCGGATCGCCTCCTTGTATCATAAAGTCTTTTATTACACGATGAAATAATAATCCATCATAAAAGCCATCATTCACTAATTTAATAAAATTGTCACGGTGTATAGGCGTTGAGTCTGATAACTCTATTGTGATATCACCAAAATTAGTTTGTATTACAGCTCTTCTTTTGCCAACATCACAACCGGAAGCAAACAATATAACAACCAAAACCGCCAGTATTGTAATTTTTTTCATGTTTTTGTTTTTTAATTTTCTAATGTAAGCACTAAAATATATGTTTTTTAAAATTAACAATATTTTCTTGCAAATACATCTAATAGCAACTTACAATAATATACATTTATTACATAAAATCACATAATTTTTTTCTCAAAATAGGTTATGGAAAGTCTTTTTAGCATCTCTTGACCTTCTGCATCCGATTTTGGTTCAAAGGGTTTTTTCTCTATCCAAACCGTCCACCCTTCATCATCAATACCATTGTCTTCAAAATACCCCTCCAAACTCAATACTTCACACATACCAAGGGTGGTAATACTCAACTTGTCTTCCTTGGTATATTCTTCTTGCAATCTACCAAGTTTTTGAATACCTATCATAAACAATATCGTATCAATATTGGGTAAAACCTCCATCTCGAATTTATCCTTAACAAAGTGTTGCAGTTTTAACCAATTAAAATTCAGTTCCCAATTTTCCATATTATTTAGATATGTCTCCAACTTGTATCTCTACAAATTCTTTTTTATTAAAATATTTATTTGCTAATTCTAGTATTCTATCAGCGTTTGTATTTGTTATCTCATCAACAAAGTCAGTATAAAACCCTTTTTCCAATCCTGCCAGTTCAACCGTTTTGATAATATTCAATGAATTCAAATTACCATTTATCAATGATAAAAAATTACCTTTTATATAATTTTTCACCAGCTGCAATTCTTTCCGATCTATTTTCTTTGTCTTCAAAATATTGATTTCTTTGTATATTTCTTTGATTGTTTCAGCAAGATAATCACTACCTACATCTGTACTAATCATGAAATATCCATCTCGCAGCATCATATCTATCGAAGAGTAAATTCCGTATGTATACCCTTTATCTTCTCTGATATTGGCGCTCAATCTAGAACCAAAATATCCGCCAAATACAGTATTCAGAAGATACATACCTGCATAATCCTGATGGGTTCTATTAAATAATTTTCTTCCGATTCTTATCGATGTTTGATGCATTCTATCGCTATCGTATTTTGTTATTCCAACTAATGGGGCGTTGACTTTATGCTCAATAATACCCTTTTTGTCACTAACGGTATTAATTTGACCCAAAGTACTATCTATAAGTTTCATTTTGTGCTCATCAATATTGCCGGTTATAAATATTTTGCATTTATCTGCAGTAAAATTGCTTTGATAGTGCTGTAGTAATTGCTTCCTTTCTATTAGCTCATAATCTTTTGGCATTGTGTTATAACCATAGGGGTGATCTTCCCCAAATAGTTTTTCAGTAAAATGACGATATGCCAATACTTCATTTTTGGACAGTTCAACTTTTAATTTCTCCAGTATTCTACCCTTAAATTTCGCCAATTCATCTTCAGGAAAGGTGGGATATTTCAGTACATCATCCAATATTTTTAATATATCCGCAAAATATTTTCCCATGCAATGGATTTGTACTATCGCTGTATCCATACTAGCATCTGTAGTAAGAGACGCACCATAATAATCCAATTTTTTTGCTATATCTGCAGAGTTCATACCGGATGTACCCTCACGCAATAATATTGAAGTCGTCTTTGCAACTGCTCTACCTTTTTCATAGAATCTACCAGCTTCAAAAACAATATCCATTCTCACGACATCGGGTTGAGGTGACTGAAGTACAAAAACAGGAATGCCGTTACTTAAATTTACTTCTGTATAACGAGGCAATTCAAAAGTTTTAATATGATGCACTATAGGTGTTTCTAATTTCATTCTATTTCATTAAAAAACATTACTTAATTCTTTGTATCTTTTTGGCTGATACTTCTCAAAATGCTTAGGATACATAAAAAATATTGTTATCAATATGGGATACAAAGATTCCGGTTTGTAACCGATATGATTTATTATAGATTCTTTTTTGATCCTTGATATCTCTTCAATTTCCTCCCAAAAAATATTTTTATCTATCGTAGAGAAAGTAATACCATTATTGATTTTTAAATATATTTCTGCAAATGCATACAACCCAATATTAAATATCTTATTATTCACATTCTGTGCCTGCATTAAATTTTCAATATTAAATATTGCCATTCTATCTTCATGGTTGACCTCAACTGAATGTAAAAATTGTTTTTCAGGAGTAGGAAAAGGATGATTGTAAGCAAAGTAATTATCGTACTCTCCATAGAGAAATTCTTCTTTGTGCAAGGTCAATTGAACAGCGTTGGCAGCAATCATCAATTTCATATCCAAAGGCAATTCCTTTTGTTCTTCTCTCACCCACTTGAAATCCTTGGCTCTAATAAATATATAAACCCTGTGTTCAAACCTCATTTTCTCTTCTTCATCCAATGTATTGTAGAAACTGGAGGTCAAACTCAATATCTCCTGTTCTTTTTTATGCAACCTTTGAGGATGTTTTGAATACCAATAGTAATCAATTTGAGGTTGAAAGACATGTAAACTTACCGCAATCAATATAGCAACAAAAAAATATACAAATGTATTGGGGTCATCTAAAACAAAGGTTTTATAACCATAATAAAATACTGCTATGACAAACGGGGAGCTGAACAATGATGTTATCGAATGTATCTTCATTAGATTTTTTCAAAAAAATACAAAAATACTAAAGAAATATTTGTTAATTACAAAAAAAGAGTATAATTTTGCAGCCGCTTTGAAAAATCATACACAGGTATGATTAGAGCATGGTACCCTAGCTCAGTTGGTAGAGCACAGGACTGAAAATCCTGGTGTCCCTGGTTCAATTCCTGGGGGTACCACAAAAAGAGGCTTCATTCAATAGAATGCGGTCTCTTTTTTTGTTGTTCAATCAGTCTCCAACATGTAGAATTGATCCATTTGGAGTTATCAGTTTGCCCCCTTTTTCAATCTTGAGAGTATTGCAATACCCATTATTTGACAATATACAATCCGGAGTGCCTAAAGGTATAATGACGTCGTCACTCAAAGTGGGAATCCCACAGTCCCAATTCTGACTAATATTCCACAAACTATTCATATCTCCCGTCCAATGTATTGTTTTGATAGGGACATTTTCTTTAGCAATCACACTTTTTGCACACAACCATAAATCAGGATCAAATACAGCAGATACCGGTGAAAAATCGGGAAAAGCAAAAAACAATGTGTCATCTGGTGATTTTTGGTTAAATATGATAATCGTATCTTTAGTACCTCCACTAAAACGAATAGGAACCGGCATTTCATAAAAAATATCAAGCTCGGCAGAATTTGTTTGAGTTATCTCTACTCTTAATTTGTCTCCACAATTAACGTCTACTGACCATTTAATATCGTAATTTGGCCATCCTTCTCCATAAAACCAATCGTCAAAAAATTCTGTTAAGCTGGTATCTCCTGAAAGTTCAAGATGAGCTTGTAAATCATCGGTTTTCACAAAATTATACGCTAATGCCGGATCATTTACATAAGCATTTAATCCGTCAAAAAAATCATCATCACCCAAGATCCATCTTAGCATATGTAGTAAGTAAGCTCCTTTATTGTATGTAAGCCTAGAACTAAAAATCCTGTTTACATCTGTAGTGTCGGGGCAGTACACAGAACCATCATTGGCACTTGTGGCACTATTTTTTTTACTTGACAACCAATCATGAAAAGAACCGGTCTGGATTCCTTCTTCTTTGGTAAGTCCCTCAAGATATGTAGCAAAACCCTCATTTAACCATATATGATGCCAGCTACCACAGGTCACTTTATCTCCAAACCATTGATGAGCCATCTCATGAATCAATATATAGTACCACCAACCACCCATAAAAGTCATTGATGTATGCTCCATACCACCCCCGAATCGACATTGTGCATGACCGTATTTCTCGTTTTCAAAGGGATAAGGTCCAAATTTCTTTATGAAAAAATTCATCGCCGTATCCAATTTTGACGTCTGTTGATGGGCATACGAGGAATCACAAGGAAAAACATAATTTAACACCTCCAACTGTCCTCCATTGTACAAATCAAATGTATCTTTATATATTGAGTATTCGGATGCTGCAAATGCTATCAGATATGCTGGGATAGGATATCTATGACGCCAATGATTTGTTACTTTGTCACCTGAAGATGAAGTATCTCTGCTTACCAAGATACCGTTGCTTCCGATATGGTATTTGACAGGTGTTGTGACAAACATATCAATCGAATCAACCTTGTCCGTCAATACTTCCTTGCAAGGCCACCAGTTTTTAGCCCCATAAGGTTCGGACAATGTCCACATAACAGAATCCTGGTCTGAGCATGTAGTATTCTTGGTTTGAAATGCACCAAAGCCTCCAGCCATCGGAGCACCTTGATAATATACAGTCACAGAATCTAAAATACCTGCACTTAGAGTACTATTAAATGTCAATTTTAATTCGGTAGAAGTTGAAAAATTGTGATTGATATCAATGCCGTGATACTTCGCAGAATCTACAGTCATATTATCCCTAAAATCAAAATACATCGAACCAATATCCATATTTGGGACAAAATATGTAGTCACTATACCTTCAATATATTGATTTGCAGGATTTACCTCAAGTTCAAATCTATGGTACTTTATATCATAACCTGAAGTGTTTGACGATGATCTGGTGTTAATTTCATTAATGCGTTTTGCTTTTACGCGAGGTTTTTCGATAACCGCTTGAGAATACAATAAGTGAAAGCAGGGGTAAAATAGCAACAAAAGTGTGAATACAGTTTTTTTCATAAGACCGATATATTAAAAGTGACCAATTATATTAACCGCTATGTTATCTTAATATAATATTTAAACAAACAATAAAATACCATATTAAGTTCTTGTCAAATATAAATTATCCAAATAATATCAACACATAAACAAGTGTAATATAAAATCAATGCAAAATCCTAGTTAATCCTTTTAGAGTCCGTCAATAATGTCCGATTACTTCGTTATGCTCGTGTTTAAAGCAGTCATTGACATAAGTCAATCCCTTGGCTTCAAACACTTCGCAAACCTCAAACTCGAACATTATATATACAAGTAATACCAAAATGCCATCATTAGACTTCAAGAATTGTTTAGTTTTTTCTTGTGGAAGCATAAGAATCTAAATACCTTTTCTTTTTATCGTCAAAAATATCTTCAATGGTAATTAGCATTCCTGTCTCATACACATCACCAAAATGTGAGTTCAATGATGTCCCAAAAATTTTCATTGTAGTTGATAAATTCATATATGCATTGACTAAGGGAGGTATATTTTCTCCCAAATCGCGTAGAGATTTTAGCAAAATCCTGTAATCTTCATCATAACTATTCCAATTGAAAAAAGCAGAGAGTTCATTTTCATCTGTCTCGATATCAATTGGAAACTTAGGGGACAACAAAACATCTTTGTCCGGAAAATAATTTCTCAAAAAGAAATACACCAAGTCTCGTGCTTTAAGATTGTATGAAGGGTACATAGTGAATTTACCAAAAAAATGTTTCATATCAGGGTTATCAACAGCCAGAGCGCCCAAACCATCCCAAAGGTTATCCAAAGAAAATATTCCTTTTCTGTTAATACTAGGTTGGTATAGAGGTTGGACAAACGAGCGACCTAATTCTATGGTTTCATCCCAATATTCATCGATAAATTTATCTGAAATATAAAAAAGTTTTGATGTAGGAGTTATCGGTTTGCCTTTTTCATTTCTTTTTGTCTTCTTGCCCAATATATATCTATATCCCCCTATTATTTCTTTTCCCATAGGATCCCATACGATTAATTGTTTAAAAGGAGAATCCCCAAAATCATATGAATCAACATCTATTTCTTTGCCTGTCCCACCTCCTGCATCTCTAAATGAAACTTCACGTAATCGCCCTACTTCTCGCATCAATGCCGGAGCTTCATCAGAAGAAAAAATATAAATTTCATTACTTGCCTTGTTGGTTTTGCGCAAAAACAACTCGCTCTTCAATTCCTTTTCCAATTCTACTGTTGGCACTTTTTCTATTATCTTTTTCTCTTGAGCCATAATTAAAATGTTTAGTTTTTGTTAATCAGGTGCGAATACTTTAGACGGATTATCCTTCAAGCGATATACGTAATCTCTAATAGATTTGATCCATTCTTTACCGCTTTTGCTTTTATCAAAAGTCTTATATGATATTGGCTTACCAATATATATATCCAATGTTTTGCCTTTTTGCTTAAAAAGTTCATCAACCAAATAAAACATTTCTATATTTGCCTTGATTCCAAGTTTTTTTCTCCAATTGGCGATATTATAAAATCTGTTAGTATTTTTTCCATCAATATACACCGGTATAATATCTCTTTTATTTCTTCTTGCTCTTGATAAAAATGTGTTTTTCCATTCCAAATCTTGTATTTTACCGTCTATTTTCCTTGATACCAATCCTGCCGGAAAAATTAAAATCAAGTTGTCCTCTTCAAATGCTTTATTCAATGTTTTTATATAATCTTTGCTACTACCATGCTTATTAATCGGAACAAATAGCGGCTTAAGACTGGGCAAAAACATCAAAATATCATTGGCTAAAAAATAAAAATCCTTCCTTATTTTACCAACGGTTTTCATTAAAGCCAATCCATCAAATCCACCAAGCGGATGATTGCTTATCAAGATACACTTACCTGTTTTGGGAATGTTTTCAAGACCGCGGATATTCAAATCAGCTTGCAAATCATCAAGACTTGCATTAACAAAATCAACACCATATTTGTCTCGATTTCTATATAAAATACCATTTCCTTCCTCTTCGTGAATGATTTTACGTAGGTATTTATACATAAATCCGGGTACAAATCTTGATAAAACCGGAGCTTTCTTTTTAAAAACTTCTTTTACATCAAAAGTTTTTTCCTTGATCTTTAAGTCACTCATCTAAATGAATTGGTCGTTAGTTAAAAATAATACAAATATTAACTCGGAGTTAACATTTACGAAGATACAAAAAATACTGGTAATTACAAAAAAAATATATAGTGTCTGTCTATAAAGTGCTTGATTTTTCAAAAATAAAGATTTTTGATGAGATTTTTGTCTTTCTGAGAATTAGTGATGCCTTAGCATCAGTAATATAATCATATATTAATTAAAATACTTGCCCTGCCAAAAGTCTTTTTCCTTCAGCCGCTTATCGACTTTAGCCACAAATTCAAAGTTCTTGATTCCTCCCCATTTTGGTGCGATAAGCATATTTGGTGGTGATTCACTAATAAATCTTTCGAGTATTATATCAGGTCTCAATAAAGATATAAAATTTGTTACAAATTCGATGTACTCTTCTGCTTCAAACAACTCAAACATATCAGGTGTTTCTACGATTTGTTTCGCCATTTTAGTGCCTTTTACTATTTGCAATTGATGCAATTTTAACATATTTATTGGCAATTTGGAGACTTCTACGGCATGATTAAGCATCTCTTCTCTTGTCTCTCCAGGCAATCCTATTATTAAATGTGCTCCTAGAGCAAAACCTCTACCTTTGGACATTTTGTAAGCATCAATCGTCTCTTGATAGCTGTGACACCTATTTGTAGCAATTAGACTTTTATCCAAAGTGCTCTCTACACCAAATTCAAGCGATATGTAATAGATTTTGGCTAAATCCTCAAGAAAACTCAGAAGTTCAAGGCTTACACAATCAGGCCTAGTACCGATTACCAATCCGATGACATCAGGATGATTTACTGCCTCTAAATAGAATGATTTTACCAAATCCAATTCGGCATAAGTATTGGTATAAGATTGAAAATAGGCAAGATATTTTTGTGATTTGTATTTTGTAGAAAAAAAAGAAATTCCTTCTTCCAATTGCTGCGTAACACTTCGCTTTGGCTTACAGTACAATGGCGTATACGAACTAATATTGCAATATGTACAGCCACCTACACCTTTTGTGCCATCTCTGTTGGGACAAGAAAACCCTATATTAATGGATATCTTCTGCACTCGCTCACCAAAAGTACTCTTTATGTACGTCGAATAATTATTGTACCTCTTATCACCTTTAAATTTCATCACTATTTTTTTGTCCATGACAAAATTAAAATAATTATTGATTATATGCTCAATATGGTTTATTATTCTACTTCAATTGTCAGCAATTCAGGGTGAATTGCAAAATACAAGACAATTATATACCGTACCTACGGCACTCAATCCACTGTACACTAACACAGTGTACTCACGTCCTTTGCTATAATATGCAGCCCTTTATTTTTTTTAATACCGGTTTTTATACCTTTTAAAATAATATTATTCTTTTTGTAACTGCCTTCTCGTTTATTTTAAGTTCTAAAAAAAAATATTCCTTTTGGTAAATTATTACCGGAATAATTCAATTGATAATCTCCGGTTATTTGCTTTTTATCTAATATTGTCTTTATTTTATTTCCATAAATATCAAAAATATTCAATTTTACATTGCAATAAACAGTATTTCCAGTGTTTGAAGCGGGAATTGAATATTTTATAATTGTATTTAACACAAAAGGATTGGGATAGTTATTGAGTTTTAAATCTGCAGTAGCAAAATTAACGTCAACTATATTTGTGGCTTTCTTTTCTTTAAATTTGAATAGCTTACCACCTCCTTTTCGCAAATGTGCTATGAAATTTGCTCCTGTTGTATCATTTTCAAAAGGCACATCCTGCCATTTGTTGATAGTGATATCAAAATAAAGTAAACTATCCAAAATATGATTAATATGCATATTCGTTAATATTGAATCTTCATAATTTTTGTTCATCAACATAAAATAATTTTCGTTATCATTTTCATCTTTAAATGCACCTACAACCAAATCCGTACTATCGGATGCTTCCAAATATATATTGGTACTATCACCGGTTTCATCAGTAGGATTGTCCATGATATGATAAACATAGGTAGTAGTCAAGTGAAACATAATATCTTTCAATGAATCTATTTCAGCATTTATACTTTGAATTGAAGGATATATTATATCTCTGTCCGGATTTTCTATTACTCCCCAATCACAACAATCCCAGTGAAACCAAACTATGCCATGCACTCCATAAACCAATGAAGAATATACCAGCCAGCGATGTTCGGCTTTGTTTGGAGTACGCCAATCCAAGTGTTCTCCATCGCCCGGAGAATCCCAAGAAACACTTGTTCCGTTGGTTCCTACAGCTTGTACAATTTTGCAAAAAGGAATATTGTATTTTACGGCTTTTTTTCTTATACGTGCTATTTGTTTGAAGTATTCTTCATTATCATCCGATAGATTGTAAAAGTTGTATCGATCGTAACTCAATAATTGTATATTGGTTTTTTGTATAAAACTTTCAAGATAATTGTCATCACCTTCTTCAGGAGTATTATCTCCCTCTTCGTTTTCAAAATAGGGCCAAAGATTTACAAAACAAGGACGCGACGGGTCTTTTTCCCTGATTCTTTCTATGACTTTAGCTATATTCTCAAAGGCATTAGCATAAGGTTCGTCGCAAATATAATACCCTGTTAAATTTGGGTCGGATTTGTATTTGTCAATAACTTCATCCAGTTGTTGCAATAATTCTTCCGTGATTTCCGGTGGTGCTTCATCGTTACTTCCTCTCAATAAAAACTCGATGTCGTCATCTTCACCACCAATTGACTGAGGTAATATTTAAATCCATAATCACGAACTTTTTGTACAAGTTTGTCATCGTCTCTCACCCAAAGAAAATTATTGAAATTTGCATTTTTGTAATCAATAAATATCGAATCTTCATAAGGAGAAGATCTCCAAGCATATGGAGGATTGTATGCGCTGATTAAAAATTCCTTTAATACAGGTTTTCTTTCTTGTGAATGAAGGATATTTATAAACGAAATTAATGCAAGCGTAAATATTGTTTTGAATTTTAACATGATTTAAAAATTGTTATTATCAAATATTCTATATGAGTAGGTGCGTTTTTAAATATAATATGCGAATAGTTACAAAAATACTTTGATAACAAATATTAATCAAAAAAAATTACTGAAAAATCATTATAATTTTGAAATTTATATGTTTTTTTGCAAATAGTGTTTATTCACCAAGTGTTTTATTTTTAAATTTTAATGATGTTATGGACAAACACTAAATAGTGTCTATCTATAAAGTGCTTGATTTTTGAAAAATAAAGATTTTTGATGAGATTTTTGTCTTTCTGAGAATTAGTGATGCCTTAGCATCAGTAATTTGAATAAAGTAAAAATATCGCG
>JALSPK010000072.1 GCA_026986005.1 Saprospiraceae bacterium | reverse complement strand
CTGATAATCACACTATAGCTTCCGCTTTTGTCCACAATAAATGTTTGTTTGTTTTCTCCTGTAATCGGAGTATTACCGTCATTACAGTTCAGCCATTGGTATTTGTATCCTGTAGCATTTGCTGTCAGGGTATCGCCCGATATAATTATAGTATTATCTATGAATTTGATTATGATACTTTGTTCCTGTTCGGTGATATTGCCGTTCCCATCGTCATAAGTCCAAGCAATTTGCGTAGTTCCCTCGTTATTTATCGGAAATGCAACATTTGATTTACCATTGATTTTACCTTTGCAATTGTCTGTTGCAGCAGGAATAGCCACTTGCATAACAGGACAATTACTTGTGATATCAGGCAGATTGATATTGTCAGGGACAGGTGGAGTAATATCGTTAATTATTATTTTTTGGGTCTGTTCATAAATATTTCCATCTCCATCGGTATATGTCCAAATTATAATTGTTGTTCCTTGTTTAGTGATAGGGAATTCCGTATCTGTTGTAGCTATTATCGTATCTCCCAGAGTGTTTATGCCTGTTGGTGATTCAGGCATTTCGACAGAGCATTCTGCTACAATATCATAGAGACTATCATTGGTGAACGTAAAGCCTTTTGTTTTATACATCATACCACCTCCAAAGCTCGAAATCCACATCTCATTTTGTTTAAATGGATTAAAATCCACTCTGCGTGGAGCGAGATAAGGATATTCTTCTACAAGTTTCCACACGGGAGAATCATCGCTTTTATTTTCCGTGACCCACAATCCTTCGGTTTCGGTAGTAAGATACATTTTTTCAGGATTGTCGGGATCTACCGCTGCCGAATACACTCTGTGAAATTGACGTGAATCTGTCATCGGCTCCCATGTTGTTCCTCTGTCTTTAGTTCTCCATAATCTACCCAAATCATTGCCATGACCTCCCCATGCGCTCCATACGGCAACATACCAGGTATTCTGGGAAGTATCAAAAGGATCAATAATCACGTCTTGAGTCCAATATTTCATATCATTATGAGATTTGTCAATCCAGGTCATGCCTCCGTCTGTACTTACAAAAATCCCGCTTCCGGGTTGAAATGCACCATTATTGTACCTTACTCCCCACGATGCGACTAATGTGCCGTCATTCAATACATGAATATTATTGGGACGTCCTAAATTGGCATTATTTGGATTATACAAGTGTACCCAGCTAACAGTAGAAGGATTTGAGATACCCGTTGCTTTCCATATTCCTCCTTTATCATCAGGAGATATGACCGAAGCATACAAAACCTCATCATTATTGGGATCTGTTGTTACCCAAATGACGGGAGAACCGAAATCTTTCAGGGTTTGCCAATTGGCGCCTTTATCTGTCGTGTACAACACTTTACCTTGCTTCCAGGATGGTGAAACCGAATTGTCGTCGATATGTGTAGTTTCGTACATATCATGAACCGCTGAAGTAGCGGCAAACCACATATCTTTATTATTGTGTTTTGCAATGTGATACATGGTATTTAAGTCATGACCATTGTAGTCAAAACTCCAGGACAAACCACCATCAACCGATCTTACGCCTTTGATATCGGTAAAACATCCGAAAATATTTTTTTCATCAAACCAATATACTTGCCAAACACTTGTTTGTTGCAATCCTATGCCTCTATAGTATTTTTTCTTTGGAGTAGGGGCGTTCAAAGGGTTTTCATCTTCAGAATTCAAATATCTTTGATGCCAGGTAGCTGCTCCGTCTATAGTCTGATGAATAAATCCCAGATCTGTGATAATAGCTTGGGACGAGTTTAATGGATTTACTGCAAATCCAATAGCAAATCCACCCCACCAATAATCAAAATCACCGTGATACCCTTGATATCCCGTGAAAATATTTTTATTGTTATCCGTAATAAAAACATCTTTCCAAGTTTTTCCTCCATCTTCTGTTTTCATAACCAGCGGTTTTTCATAAGGTTGTATTTCACCTCCGGCGATATAACAAGTATTGGGATCATTGATTGCCATACTCAGATATACGGCATAATCCTGATTCATATTAATACCAATATCACTTTTTTTCCATATACCATTCATATTTTCCATAGTATAAACTCCTCTGATAGCTCCCCAATAATTCCCTCCCATATTTTCGCACCAAACATCGTCTTCACCTCCTGTAAGTGCATAAAATCTGGTCAATCCATTTGCCGAGCCCGCACCAAAACCCATAATTCTTTCATTTGAGGGGATTCCCGTAAATCCGGCTTTTTTTACGCTTTGTCCTCCATCCGTTGATATCAAAACTCCTTCATTTGTTCCGAAGTATATGGTATCTCCTTTAAAATATACTCCCGAAAGGAGAATGCCTGCATCTTGTTCCGTGCTGTAGATCATTTTATCATGCAATCCACCGTCTGTAGTAATCCAAATATTGCTATAGGTTGACCACACGACTCTTTTTGGATTGTAATAATCTGCATAGATAAAATACCGGCTTTCCCATGGTTCCGAATCACCGGAAAGATAATTCCAGGTATTTCCTCGGTCAATACTTTTGGCAGGTCTTGCTGCGTAATTATCGGAGTCCCATTTTAATATATATCTAATATTATCATTATATGTAAATGACACCTTGCTATAAATACTTCCGGACACTTGGTTGAAATGGATGAAATCATAGTTTTTCCCCCCATTTACCGTATGAAACAATGCCCCCAAATCACATACGGTATAATATTCCGAGCTATTATTAGGATTGATAGAAGGGCTAAACAGTCCACCTCCGCCACCGATGCCGGTTGAAACAAAAGTAAAATTAGAGTCTTCTGCAATATTATTTTCTTTTTGCAATCTTAATTGAGCCGGTAATTTATTATTTTCATTTTCTTCCGAACCAAATGGAGGCCAGGTCAAATTGCCAAAAAATACCGGTTTTGAATCATAATAGTATGAATTGGAAATATCATGTGTAGATATTTCATTATTCCAAATAACAGTCCCGTTTACTTTATTACCGTGCTCCAGTTTTTGAGTACTATTATTGTCAATATCTTTCAAAACAGTAGTAATATTGCCTATTAAATTTTGAAAATTGGAGTGATCATAATAAAAAATGCCTCCTCCTGATATTTTGTTTCTTAAAAAAGTATTTCCTATTCCAGCAGAACCCCAATAATCACCAATTCCTATTTCTTGTACGTCATTACCTTCAAAAAGATTCATAAACGGGTAATGGCCATGAAGTGATATGTCGGGCGGATCCCAACCTTGATTTAGATTATTCTCATCATTGCCCTGTATATTGTTTGTGGAATAGTTGTAACCAAAAACATTTCCATTCGCTCCCAAACTAACCATCATTGCATGTCTTAGTGAATCGAATGCATTATTTTCTACCAATATATTTGTGCTATGAAATCCACATCTTACACCATAACCGCTACCTCCGCTTCCATAACTGAAGGAGCGGTGAAAATAGCAGTTTTTCACTTCACAG
>JALSPK010000071.1 GCA_026986005.1 Saprospiraceae bacterium | reverse complement strand
CTCGATAAACTCAATCAACTTATTTGCGTTGCTTCTTCCTCTTACCTTTTTCTTTAATATCGCGAAAGAAAAATATAAGGGGGTGCGCAGTGCATTGAGCATTGCAGAGGGGGCAGCGTTGATAATCTTTAGAAAATTCTTGATTGGTTTTGTTTCAAATAAATTTGAAACGCCTTTTAAAGTAAACCATCGGAAATTCAAGAGTGCCTGTACATCAGCCAGGGAAGGCTTTAAATGGTATCGCAAATTTATTTGCGATATGAAATTAGTGCCATCTTTTGTTTCAAATAAATTTGAAACGCCATTTAAAGAGCTCGCTGAATTACATAAGTAGCCTTGTAGCCTTGTAGCCTTGTAGCCTTGTAGCCTTGTAGCCGTGTAGCCGTGTAGCCGTGTATGTCAGTTCCGGTAATCATTTCTATCATCTTTACAAGTGTAAATATAACACCATTTTATAAATTACGCAAATATTTATGTATATTTAGTGTCTGTCTACAAAGTCATTAAAATTTAAAAATAATCTTTTTGCGATATTTATTCTTTATTTATTTCCATTTTATTATATAATGGCATTTAACATATACATGATGCATCTAATATTTGAAATGCTGCAAAAAAACAGTTTTTTAGCTTGAATTTTTTACTCCTTCCATATATAGTATGAAAAAATAGTGTTTTTGTGACAGTTTTTTTATGATTTTTTTTATTTTACGCAGTATTTTTTGATTTTCATTCTTGTTTTGTCACTATGTTTGCCTTGCTGGTATACTTTTGGTGATTGTTCTTTTGTTATAAATATATTATCATTCAATTGAATTGCCTTTTCAGGGCGTTGATATATATTTATTGTCATTATCCCCGGTATTCTGCCGGGGTTGAATTGATTTGGGCTTTCAGCCCGTTGGTTAGTTTACGTCTCCAAGGCAAAGGTCTCCCGACCTCTTGTCAGAAAAAGGCGTCAGTAAACAATATTAAGAATACAATGTTATATTTTGGTAATTGGTTTTTGTCTTTAATATCCGATTTGTTCATGAAGTTTAATTGATTTTAATGATGTTCAAATATTTATTGTATAAGAACAATAGTAAAAGATATAGCTAATATCAATAACTTCTGTCACAACCTAATCTACTGTTCAGGTAAAACCTTAAAATAAAACAACATGACTAAAAAGGAAAAAGCGATTGAGATTGCAAAAATACTGGAAGATTTGTATCCTGAGACGCCAATACCTCTTCAACACAAAGACTCTTATACTTTATTAATTGCTGTTTTACTTTCTGCCCAAAGCACTGATAAAAAGGTAAACCAGTATACTCCTACCCTTTTTGGGAAGGCTGACAATCCATACGATATGATAAAAATGTCCATTGATGAGATCAGAGCAATAATCAAACCTATTGGACTATCTCCCCAAAAATCGAAAGCGATATACAATCTATCTAAAATATTAATCGAAAAGCATAACGGTCTGGTTCCTGACAACTTCAAAGACCTTGAATCTCTACCGGGAGTAGGTCACAAAACAGCTTCGGTAATAATGTCACAAGCTTTTGGATTTCCTGCGTTTCCTGTAGATACTCACATACATCGATTGGCATATAGATGGACTTTGAGTACAGGTAAAAATGTAACTAAAACCGAGGAGGATCTTAAAAGACTTTATCCTAAAAATACGTGGAACAAACTACATTTACAAATAATATTTTTTGGGAGAGAGTACTGTCCTGCACGAGGTCATGACCCTTTAAAATGCCCTATTTGCTCAAAATTTGGAAGAAAAACACTATTCAAATAAAATAGTGATTATCCACGTTTACCTTCGCCTACAAATGAGTCCTTTTTATCACGAAATAAAACATTAAAAGTAGTAAGACTGCCGTAAATTCTAGTGATATATTGTTGAAGATTTACTTTTTCGACTTCCGTCAGATTACTACTATTTATTCGTTGTTCCATCACTCTAATTCTGTCTCTAACCATAACTATTTTGTGAAAGAAAGTCTCAATGGGAATCTCTTTTGACTGCAAATCATCATCTCCGGGTTTTAATATCATCAATCCATCATTCCACTTTGCTGCCATTGGAATCTCTTGCGTCATGTCACTCCATTTTCTCAATATTTTCACCAATGATTTTTCAAACTTATCAAAAGATAAAATTTCCTCTTCAGGAATAGCTTCAACGACATCCCATGCGCTGTAATGCTTTCCAACTTCTTTTATGCCATGCTGAATAAAGACTACTTTATAAGCAGCTACCTCAAGACCAATAATTACACCCGCACCATAAGCCGGATGCTTTACTCTGGAGCCCACTCCCAAAATTTTATTATCCATGCTGTATTTAATTTACAATTTCTTTTTTAAATTTTTTGATATTATTTTCGCAATCTCAACCCCATACAATTTTCTATTATGTACAGTAAGACCAGCATTGAAAAATATGCCACCGACATAATCTTTATTAATTTTCCAAAAGACCTTTTTCAAATCATCATTGTACGCTATCTCTCCATCATACCCCTCTATGGATTTGTATCTGTAAGGCTTACCACTATCCGGATACCTAATGTCGCCTGAATTCTTTTTCGCATCAATAAAGGAATGAGCCCAATCTTCAAATTCTCCGGGCAAAGGATCTGTTTGTAGCACTAGGAACATACTCCTTCGACTACCGTTATCCACATTCTCCCACTTCAAAAAACAAGATCTTGAATATGTTCCTGACGCAGGCAAAACCTTAATAGAAATTTGGGACTCAGACACTCCCAATATCTCTCCAAGCTCATCCTTACTTATCAAGGAACAAGGACTAACTAAAAGCGCCACATTTTCCTGCAAGTTGTTATCTTTTTCGGTTTTAGATTCTTTTGCCACTTCTTCTACCGAAGTATCTTTTTTAATATCCTTTACTTTAACATCGCTTTTACAAGAAACAAATAAGAAAAGCCCAATGAAAAACAGAAAATATCTATTCATAGTAGTATAATTTTATAAATTAATCACAAGATAATGCAAGAAACGATTTTTATCTCGAATTTAGTTTATTTTTTCTATAATTTCTTTCAAATTTTGATAAACTTTTTGTGTTGGCAAACCAACAATATTTGAATAAGAACCGACAATTTTAGATATTTTAGCCAACCCCACCCACTCTTGAATAGCATAGCCTCCTGCTTTGTCTAAAACTTTAAAATTGTTTATATAGTATTCTATTTCTTCATAACTTAACTTATCAAAATATACTTTTGAAATATCTGAAAAACAAATTTTATATTCCCTAAATCTAATGCATACACCAGTGATAACTTCATGACAAGAATTTGACAAACCTTTCAAATAACCAAAGGCTTGTCTTTTGTCAGTCGGTTTGCCAAGTATCTTTCCTTCTTTAACAACTATCGTATCAGCAGAAAGAACGATTCCGTCAAATCCCTCATTTTGCTTAAAAAATGTATCCATTTTTTTATCAGCGATAAAT
>JALSPK010000070.1 GCA_026986005.1 Saprospiraceae bacterium | reverse complement strand
ACAAAGCATATGAAACAGAATTATCTAAGGCTATAGTAGGCATATAAAACATCGAAATAAGAAATACAATCATATAAAAAGTATTAAAATCGCTTACTCCACTCAACCAAAACAGCAGCCCGGCAAGTACAATATGGCTAAGTCCAAAGACCCTTTCTGCATTCATCCATTTATCCGCAATAATCCCCATTATAGCAGGCATAAATAATGAAGCTATCCCCAACGTCCCGTATACTGCTCCTATCTGTAAACCGGTAAAATGCAATGTCACATACATATATGCCCCTGCTGAAAGCAGCCATGCTCCCCAAGCAAAAAATTCTAAAAAATTCAAAATTGTAAGTCTAAATTTAATACTCATAATTCTTATTTAATTTTTCTATAAAAGAATCTATACTAAGCTATCATAGGATTTTGCCATATAAATCTCATCTTTTGCATCTACTTTTACTAAAAAAACAGTTAAAAAGATACAACTTCGCAAAGATTTCTTGAAATCAATATGCTATTTTTGAAATACAAAAATCTATTAAAGTCTAGTACAACAACCCTGCGAAATTAAGAAAACATTCTTGAATTTATAATATATTTAATAATAATTAATATAATTTTATTTAATATGTGTATATTTGCTGCGCTAAACTTATAATATGCCTTATACACCATTATTGATAGGAATAACAGGAGGGAGTGGCTCTGGAAAGACCACCTTCATCAACAAGCTTAAAGAAAAGTTTTCTGACGATGAACTATGTGTTATTTCTCAGGATGACTATTATAAACCTAGAGAGCAGCAACTTACTGATGATAATGGCATCAAAAACTTTGATTTACCTGAATCAATTGAATTTAATCAGTTATCAGTTGATATTAAAAAATTACTCCACAATCAAATTGTTCAAAGAGAAGAATATACTTTCAACAATGTACTAAAAAAGCCAAAAATAAAGACATTCAAACCTGCTCCTATAATTTTAATAGAAGGATTATTTGTATTTTACTTTGAAAAATTATTGGAAAAACAGTTTGACCTTAGAGTGTTTATCAATGCCATGGACAATCTTCGAGTCATTAGAAGAATAAAAAGGGATAGAATAGAACGTAATTATCCTTTGGAAGATGTGTTGTACAGGTATGAAAATCATGTAATGCCATCCTATGAGCAATACATTGAACCATTTATAAGGCGAGCGGACATTATAGTCAATAACAATAAAGATTTTGATATCGCCTTGGAAGTTTTCAAAGGGTTTGTGAGATATTACTTAGATAAGTTAAATGCCAAAAAATAAATAGATTTTCTAAAACTTTTATCATTCAATTACGTTTAAATCGTAGATACTCGGATAAATCCTTGTATTTCTTGTTAGAATATTTTTTTTAAACATTTGGGGTGCTTAATTGGCTGAGATTATACCCACAGAACCTAACCGGATAATTCCGGAATGGAAAATGTTAATCTCTTCGTAGTAGCTCCTGTTAAATATAAATATATTATGAAAATTATTTTCGTAACAATTGGATTATTTCTGACTTTTGGGCTATCTGCTCAATACACCATTTCAGGAGACATTACAGACAATAGTGGCAAAACAATAGCTTTTGCTCAAATTTTCCTGCACGACACAGAACATTCTACAGAGTCCGATGAAAACGGACATTTTGAAATTAAAGATATAGTATTAGGACAATATCTATTAAAAGTATCATTAATCGGACACGAAGAATATAGTAAATCAATTTTTATAGACCATAACATTAACCTATCGGTAGTATTATTCAAAAAGTACATTAAACTAAATGACGTCAATATCAATGCAACAAGAGCTTCGGATAAAATGCCTTTTTCGTATCAGGATATAAATAAAGAAAAAATAGAACAAGAAAATACCGGAGAAGATATCCCTTACCTCCTAAAACATACTCCTTCTGTAGTGACTACTTCTGATGCAGGTGCAGGTATAGGATACACAGGAATACGGATCAGAGGGACTGACCCTACAAGAATAAACGTAACAATAAATGGCATACCTTTAAATGATGCAGAATCACAGCAAGTGTACTGGGTTGACCTTCCTGATTTGGCAGGCTCGGTTGAAAGTATCCAAATCCAGAGAGGCGTAGGAAGCTCCACAAATGGAGCCGGTGCATTTGGGGCATCTGTTAATGTCAAAACTGAAAATATTAAAGAAAATCCATATTTATCTATTGATGGAGCATTAGGAAGCTACAATACAAAAAGAATTGCCGTAAAAACAGGTACAGGACTGATGAATGGAAAGTATAGTATCGACTTAAGATATTCAATAATGAAATCTGATGGATACATCGACAGAGCCGGTTCTGCATTAAATTCGTTCTTCCTGTCAGCAACCAAACTATTTAATAATGGCTCATTGAAATTCAATGCAATTATCGGCAAGGAAAAGACTTATCAAGCTTGGTATGGACTTCCCGTTCAATATAATGGTATTGATTCGTTGAGAACTTACAATTTTGCAGGAACTGACTACTTTCAAAAAGACCCCGCTTATGATAATCAAGTAGATGACTATACTCAAAATCATTTTCAATTGTTTTACAATAAAAAAATAAACGATAACCTTCTGCTAAATCTAGCTACACACTACACCAAAGGATCAGGTTTTTATGAGCAATATAAAGTAGACGAAGACCTTTCTGAATACTTTCTTGACACGACAAAAACCAGATACAATGACTTGGTAAGAAGAAAATGGCTAGACAATGATTTTTATGGTTTTGTGTATAGCCTAAAATATACTGATGAGAAATCAGACTTGATTATCGGTGGTGCTGCAAACAGATATGTAGGGGATCATTTTGGCGTAGTTGACACTATTATCGGGATAAGATACGCTGGAGATCAAGTATATTATAAAAATACCGGAACAAAAAATGATGCTAGTATATACGCAAAGTATATTTATTCAATCACCGACAAACTAAATGCATATGCTGATTTACAGTTTAGACATGTAGATTATAAAATAGACGGCAAAGATGATGACAAAAGGGTATTAGACATCATTGACAAACACCGTTTTTTCAACCCCAAAATGGGTTTAAGATTTGATTTTAATAAAAACCTAGCAGTTTATTCTTCGTTTGCAATAGCTCAAAAAGAACCAAATAGAGTCGATTATATAAGCAACCTTAAAAATAAAACACCAAAACCGGAAAAACTATATGACTTTGAATTTGGAACAAGTTACAACACTAAATCATTGCGTGCAGAAGCCAATATTTACAATATGAAATACAGAAATCAACTTGTTCTTAATGGACTATTAGACGATGCAAACAACAACATTAGAGAAAATGTGGACAAGAGCCACAGACTAGGCTTTGAAATGGTAGTCGGTGCAAAAATCACTGATTTTTTCGAAATAAATGCCAATACAACGATAAGCAAAAATAAAATAGAGCAATACAATGAACAAATATCCGATTGGGATACAGGTGAAGCAATAAAAATCACTCACCTAAATACAGATATTTCTTTTTCCCCGTCTATAATAGCCGGTGTCGGCTTTTCTCTGGATTTATTGAAAATAATTACAAGTAAAAATCTTGGTAACCTTTATTTAAATGGATTTTTCAAATATGTGGGAAAACAATACTTGGACAATACAATGAATGAAAATGCATCCTTGGATGCGTATAATTATGCAAATGCAGCTCTGTCATACAAAATACAAAAAGGTAAATTTAAAAATATCGAAATAGGATTTAAAATAAATAATATTCTAAACAAAAAATATATTACAAATGGTTGGGTCGGCAGAATAAAATCCAGTGGTTACGATCCAACAGCTGATGATCCTTATACATCAAAAGATATTGGAAACATTTACCACTATATGGGACTTTACCCTCAAGCTTTGCGAAACTATATGCTAAGATTGAAATTCGATTTTTGAGCCAAAATTGTACTTCAATTTCCAACCATAAGATTTCAGTAATGAATTGAGCAATTCCAAATGTTTTTCCAGTTCCAATTGTGCCTTATTAAGCATTTCGCTTTTCATTACTGTATTCTTAATTGCGATTTTTGCCTGACTATTCATTTTATTGTAATCTTCCTTGGTAAATGAGTTAAATGTTCCTTCTGATATATCGTAATAATCCAAGTCATGGTCTATTGATAGAATTTCAGGCTTAGGCAATTCGGATATAACAACAGTCTTGTTTTTCCCAGAGACCGTTATTGAAATACTATCCAAGTTAAAGCCTACTAAAACATCAGCTTTTACCCTGAGCAAAGCTTTCTTTTGAAATGGACTTATGTCGAATGCATAATACTCTTTGTAATCATAAATCTCTGAAAAGCTCCCCTCAATAGTTCCTACTTGCAACACGCTTTTTATTTGTTGCAAAATAATATCTTGTTTTACAGTTGATTTACTTTGCTCAAGATTGTATTTCATACCACTATACCATGCAATCCCCAGTAGTATCAGAAACAAAAAAGAAACAATTGTATATTTAATTATTTTAGACATATAATTCAAACTTAATTAACATGCAATTAGTATAATATAAAACAAAAACATATTGATTTGGGGGGCATCTTAATTCATATTGGGTCAGTTGTTCTATAACCTTCAACCATATTCAAGAAATTGCGAGTAGCATTTATAAATATAAAAAATTACATTTTCATACTTTATACCATAGGCTTTTTAGTATAATTTTCAAGCCACCATTTTAGTGTTTTCATGGCTTCTTTTTCACTAGAATATGCATATCTATTTTCAGGGTTTATCATTCTAGAATAGTTAGCATTCAAAATACTGGTAGCTAACCTTGCCGTAATAAAATAATACAATAAATCCAATTCATTATTATCCAGAGGAATAACATCAATATAAGACTGTACTATAATTTTAGCCCATCTAATCGGGTTTTCTTTGCACAATCCCGCATACGCAATCGCTACCGCCAATTCATTTATCCTAGGAGCATAAGCTAGGTCTCCAAAATCAATTATACCTGATATTTTCCCCTTGCTCACCATTACATTATAATCATTAGCATCATTGTGTATTAATGTGCAATTCAATAAATGCAACGAGGGAACAACATATGTCCTATAATCATCAAATACACTTTTGAGCATCTTCCTATCAATAGGATCATTAATATAATTCAATAAGGGAGCATTCATTTCAAAATGAATAATATTCCATTCACTTTTCCTCTTTTTGATAACCTCATTATCTATTTTAGACAAAGCTATATCCATTTTGGCAAGGAATTGACCGAAAGTTTTATATAAATCTGAATTAGACTCTACAAAACCAATCGATTTCCCTTCGAGATATGATAATAGCCTGACAATATTTACTTGCCCTGCAAACTCATGCTTTAATTCATATCTCAGGTCTATTGTCGGAATTGGAGTTGGAATTAAAAATCCATCATTGCAACTCAGCTGAAGGAGAACCTTATTTTCCGCCTGTACCAATCTGAACAACAGATCTGAATAAGCATATGTTTTAAAAATATATTTAGAGCCTTTTGAATAAACCAAAAAGTTCTCATTTTCATAACCATTTAGCTTTTTTACTCTATCTATATCAAGATTGTAATATCTTTTTATGATTTTCCTAACATTCATCATATACTATTTAATCAAATAAAACACTACAATTCAGTACCTCCAAGCAACTATTCTACTTATTTTATTTCCTTGCCCCATTGGTATTGTCTTTACTTCTTTTGCTTTTACCTTCTTCAACATATTATAAACTTTAGGCAGTATTGCTTTTTTTGAAATCAAAGAAGTGAACCACCTCACTTTGCCCTTATAATCACGACTTTCATATATCATGTTTTCGACGAATCTCTTTTCACCCCCTACACACCATAGTTCGCCGCTCACACCACCAAAATTCAAAACCGGATTTTCAGCATGTTTTCCTGTCAAATTTCTTATTTTACGGGATGCTCCCTTCAATGCTTCTTCTTTTGAAGAATGAAAAGGAGGATTGCATATTACGACATCAAAATAATCATTCTTATTAATTATACCTTCAAATATTTTCTTTGAGTTATTTTGAAATCTTAGCTCAACCCTCCCCTTCAACAAAGTATTCTTATTCAAAATGAGTTCCGCTGACGCCAATGCCCTCTTGTCTATATCCGTTCCGACAAATGTCCAGCCATATTCTTTAACTCCAATAATTGGATAAATACAATTAGCTCCCACGCCAATATCTAGACACATTATCTGATTTTGGTTATTAGTCTCATTCGAAAAGTTCAGAAGGTCTGCAATGTGGTGTATGTAATCAGCTCTACCCGGTATTGGGGGACAAAGATAGCTATCTGGTATTTGCCAATACTCTATATCATAAAACACCTTTAGTAGGGCAGTATTCAAGGCTAAAACCGCTTTTGGATCAGAAAAATCAATAGACTTGTCTCCATATTTATTCTGGAACACAAATTTTTCCAAAACAGAATAATGTTTTGTTAACTGCTCAAAATCATAACGACCTCTATGCCTATTTCGTGGATGAAGTTTCCTTTTTATATGACTCACCTTGTCTTATAGTTTAATCTCTTTTTAACAAAATATTCTTGTTTTATTGCAGAATCTTTGCTAAAAGTATATGCGCAAATACGCACTTGATTATCATCAACAAAATCAATATCTACCGGCTTGGAAATAACCGTCCAAGGGCAATTCAAAACAATAGATTCTATATCCTTTTCATTAAAACCTGCATTAATTCCCTCTATGAATGTACTAACAAAAACATTTCTATATCTAGTACCTCCTTCTTCTTTTTTAATTATCGTAGCTTTGACCAAAAGGGCATTAGGCACAAAAACTATTTCTTTATTTTCATTTTCTAATTCAACATCAGAAAACCTCATTTTTTTGATGACACCGTTAATCTTCAGACTATTTATTTCAATATAATCCCCTACTTCAACTTTATTCATCAAAAATATTCCAGAATAAATATTAAGCCAAAAATCTTTTGTAAATAGATATATTCCGATTAAAAACACTAGAGTTATAAGTGGACTTTTCAAAAGTAAAAAATAAACAGCCACAATAAACCAAATAAACCAAGAGAATAATTTAACTTTTGGGAGATATTTGCTAATGCTTTTTTGGAAATCCTTTTGTTTAACAAAAGTAATGTAATACTTTTCAATAATAAGAAACAGAATATAAATAAGAAAACCCACGATTAATATCGAGACCAAAAGACCAACCGGTATGCTATGTAAATATCTCATATATTCAATATTTATAATTTAGCTTAATTTAAGACTTTTCATTTAGCCATTTCTCAACAAAAGGTTTTAAATTATCCTTAATTTTATAGTTCTCTTTACTGTTAAAATCAACCAATCCCGCTTTAATCATACCTGTGATATTATTCATCACAATATCAGCATCTTTACCGAAAAGCATTCCTAGATCTCTTTCCATAACATGTCCAAAAACAAGCATTCTACTCAGAAGACTGAGCCACAATTCATCCTCTATTTTGACATTAGGAACTGAAAAGTTTAAATCTAAAGTAATTCCAATCTCCCTCTTACTCATAGAGGCCAACCATAATTGAAGAGCAATCCTCGGGTTTCCTTCGGACAAATTATGTATATTTTTTACAGCTCTGAAAAGTTCTTTCTCTTTCAGAATTTCATCTTTCGGATTAAACAATTGCAAATTATCTGCAAAATGCATGTCAATAATCATATTTTTAATAGAGAATTCACTAAGTGGTCTTAGTGTAATAGTGGAAACAATACTGCTCATCAGAGAGCTCATTGAATCAATTACTTTCAATGATTTAATATTGGCAGACAAGATAAAATGATACTTAGTACTGTACTTATCAATAATATAAGATAACACATTGAGCAACTTCTTATCTTTTTCATATACATTTAGTAATCTTTCTACATCTTCAACAACGATAATAGCATTTTTTGGAAAACTATTAAAAAGAAAATCAACACTACCCGTTTTTCCGGTCAATCTCCTAAGAGCGTTATCCAATGGTTTCTTTACCGTAAAATCATTTATTTTTATATTTATTGATTTTTCTTTCCTTGCATTTGCCAATACACTTTCTATAAAATAGGTTTTTCCAACACCTGACTCCCCCGCGATCAATACAACTGCTTTACTAGAGCCATCTATATTATCAAACGCAAAATTCAATTCAGACAAAGCTTTTTCTCTTCCCTCAAATCCAGTTTTTAGCAATAAGTGTTTGCTAGTAAAAAGCTGATAATAATAATATGGCAGAAAATCCTTAACTTCTTTTTTCAAGCTTAGAGTATTTACAATTTTTCGTATCTTTATATGGCTTGGTACAAATACATTCAACTTCCTCTCGTACTCCAACCTTTTTAAATCTTCATTTTTATTTTCAATGAAATCATAAGCTTTTTTGATATTTGCATTCACTTTGTTCTTCAAATCCGCAATTATCGAAAACCCTTTACTTTTTTTCTCATTGCGAATATTCAAATTAAGCTCCGACAGATTATTAACAATATGACTCATACTCATTACCATGTTCAATTGATTGACGGTTTGGTAATACAATTCTTTAAACTCAACCAACTTGTACTCAAACTCACCCTTTGCTTCTGAATATTCATTTTTAATATTATCAAACAATATTTTTAACTCTGCTTTATTTTCATTATCACCTACTCCAGAAAAATAATTGACTAAATTAATTATATTTTTAACCCTAAGATTCATACTCTCCGTCTGTTCATCCAACCTCAATAGGTTTTTCTCTACAGGATGCAAAAAATCCGAAGATAAAAGATGCTTCACTATTCTTTGTAATGGTATCTCAATAAGATCAATTTCCCCAATCTGATTTTTGTTGAGTTCTTCAAATGAATGTGGTGACATCAAAATTATCTCTTCAGAGATTAATTTTAAATAATCACTTAAGTGCAAATGAAGATCATGCACCTTTTGACCAACCTCAACCGTGGGAGGTTCAAATAAGAGTTCATCCTGATTTACAACAAACTCACTCAATTGTGATTTACTTAATTCAAGTTTCTTAATAATTACTTGAAGGGACATATATGCTTTGGTGAGTTTATCAAAAACATGAGTATTTAACCGGTTTAATGTATTAAGCGAATCTTTTATAATGCCAAAGTACAATGATTTCAATGACAATTCTGATATTTGCTGAGCAAATGAATAAGAATGCACCTTTAACCATAGTTCCGCATAACCATATACTTTCCCATTGTAGTCTCTAATTTCCCTTCGTTCACTTTTAGATAATTTCTTATCAAACAAAGAAGCTTCAAGCACGTTTTTGAGTTCCTTCCCTACATTATTAACAATAGTTCTATCCAGATATTTTAACTGCTTCAAAGGTTTAATTCTAAAATCCGAAATTAACTTATCAAAGTCGCTCAAAACCTCGTTGATTTTTACAGCAAACTCATTAATCAATTTTCCAAACTCAACCCCCTCAATATTGATTTCTTGCAAAAACTGCAAAAATACGGTATGAATACTTTCAGGCAAAGCAATAATAAAGGCAGATTGTAATGATAACATATTCAAAAGATATGCATAAAACTCTTTACTAAACATTAGGTCATTATAATATTCTGAAATTTGTTTAACATTTAGCTTGATTGCAATTGAATCATGCAATTTGTTACTAGATTTCAACCTTTTCTTTAATTTTCTCAATTTATATGAATCCGAATCTAAAATCTCAAGTTTTTCAACATCTATATTCACTAAAAATGCTGTCTTTTGATTACTGAAAATTTCATCTCTCAACTCTAAATATTTAGATAATTCATTTTTCAAAATATCCTTTAGCGCATCAATATCCTTGTCTAAAATATCCTTTGAGATATTTTCTACAATAGAATAAAACCCCATTACTCTATTGATAACATCTTCCTCCTCCATGGTGGAAATATCATTTACCAATTTATCAATCTCTGAGTCCAATTGTGTTACAAATAACTTTGCTCTATTCTGATTTGATTTAAAAATTCCGATTTCTGAAGATATAAGCCCTAATTTCTGATCAAGACTCTCAATATATTCATGGATCTCAGGAACAATAGATTCAAATAATTTAGGGATAAACAAATTTTCAACATTTACTTTTTCAGCTACCTCATGAGTAGACAAACCAAAATCAGTAACTTCAAATTTTGATGATGCCTTTATCAAGAGGGTTGTCCCCAACACATCGACAAGATTATTGACCTGTTCTACAAAGATATCTTCATTATTTTTAGTAATCTCTGGAATACCTAAAATAATCAGATCTGTTTTTCCTGAATGAATCTTCATCAAATCATAGATCGACTTGTTATTAGTAAAATTATTTATAATAAACACTTCTGCTTTCACCCTAAAAGACTCACTTAGTTTCTCTATCCTTCTTTTTACCAATTTTTGATCACTGCCCGTATTATTTACAAGTATTATTCGTGTTTTAGAGTCACCCCATTCTTGCGTAGCTTTTAACAGTTTTACCAACATTAAACTCAATTCGGCATTGCTACTTATTCCTCTCCACCACAAATCAATTGTTTTGTGATCACCAAACCCCATCTCTTTATCATAATCAAGATAAAGTACATTGTAATCAAGATCTATTAACTTGTGCGTCATCTTTGAAAAACTCCTAGGATGCTTTGAATTCCTCGCCCACCCCATTAATACTGTATTGGGCTCAATCCCGGAAAAACCGAATACCGAACAAATCATGCTGATACCATCATACACATTGCTGACCTCTAATCTTCGTCCAAAAACTCCAAACTCTTCTAATATTTCATCTTTATAGCTCAAACCGGTTTTTAAAAATAAATCATCTGATTCAAGGTTTTCTATCAAATCAAAATTGGTAATTATACCCATTTTACCTGCTAAAAATCGGCTAAACTCCAATAAATGCCTTCTCGCATTCTTCTTGCCGCTAAACAATAAGATATTTGGCTTCCAGTTTCTTTTATGATCTTCGTTTTCATCCAATCGTCTCAAACCTTTCTTAACAATATTCGTCCATACACTCTGCCAAATATCTCCTTCACCTAAAGAAATTTGTTTTTTTGAAAGCCACAAATACACACCTCCAATAACTAGAAATGAAATAAACATAGCCAACATATCTAGCTTAAACATAATTATAAAAGTAGTCACAAACCCAATAAAACCAATCCACTTACTCACTTTAAATGTTGGCTTAAAATCAGCGCTTGCCCAGCTCTCAAGGAAAAATGATAAATTTATAAATCCATAAGCAGCAAGATAAAACATTGACACCAAACGTGCAATCAAATTCAGTTCCCCTATCAAAATACCTGCAAAAGCAATTACAACCGTCAAAATCAATGCCAATCGAGGCTCATTGTTTTTCCCCTGTCCTAAACCAAATATTTTTGGAGTTATCCTGTCCAATGACATAGCCTGCAATATACGTGGTGCTCCCAATATACCTCCAATAGCGGAAGACAATGTTGCACCCCATATCCCGGCTACTACTAATGGCGATAGCCAAGCAATTTTGAGCAAGATATTGTTATCCTTTCTGAGTATATCAGGATCTATCATATATGCGATAAATACCGCCAAACCGATATATACCAATAGCCCGACTACTATCGCACTCATAGTGCCAACAGGAATAGCTCTCTTCGGATCTTTAAGATCTCCTGACATCGCAATTCCGGCAGTAAACCCGGTAACAGCAGGAAAAAAAATAGCAAAAACGGTTTCCATCGGAACTGATTCACCTCCCCCAAAGGAACTTATAGTGTCTGGCACAAAATCGGAATGTCCAAAGAAAATACTAACTAGAGACATTAGTATAGCAACTAGAATAAAAAACTGTGTTTTTAATACAATTGAGGTACTAATAAATGCCATTATAGTAAGTAATAACAACGCTATTCCTGCTGTAATCCTATATCCATTGAGACTAACATCAAAACCCAAATATGAATTAAAACTTTCGCTAAAACCAACAAGATATAGAGCTATACTAAAAGCAGTACCTACAAACAATGTCAATCCAATCGCTCCTCCTATCGGCAATCCCAAACTCCTTGACAAAACGTAATATACTCCACCGGCACCAATCTTCTTGTCGGTTGCTATTGAAGATATACTCAGACCGGTAGTAAAGGAAATAATATGAGCAATAAAAACAATAATCAGCGTCCCCCACAATCCGGCATTTCCAACCACCCAGCCAAATCGCATATACATTATTACCCCAAGTATCGTCAAAATAGAAGGGGTAAATACTCCGGCGAAAGATCCAAATTTTTTGGGGGTAGCCATCAAGTACGTTTATTTATTATTCTTTTTATTTGCTTCTATTGCCTTTAATATTTCTTCATCTGATTTACCCATAAATTCTTTCAAAGTCTTTACATCATCAACCAAATCCGAAGTAGGATATTTTGTTAAAAAAAGATCGTAAAGCTTTTCTGCTTCATCATATTTCTTCAGCTCATTATCCAACACATAAGCTTTCAAAAACAAAGCTGTTGGACTCTTATCGTATTTTGGATATTTATCAATCAACCAGTCGTACAAGTCAAAAGTTTTATTGTATGACTTAATAGTATGGGCTACTTCCGCAGCTTTAAACAAGTACTCAGGACTCTCCTGTGCATCAGGATTGACCAAAACGTAAGCTTCACAATTATTGACATAATCTTTAGCAGCCTTCTTATTTAATTTCCCTGTCTTCTCCAAATCAGCAAAAATAGATTCTCCGACATTTTTTATCAATTTATTGAAATCCGTTTCTAAACCTGAAATATCATTCTCGTACAATCCTTCACTATATTTTTTTTCATATAGCATTTTCATTACTTTGCTCACATCTCCTGCATCTTTAGCATCAAACGCAGTAATTAATTTTTTCAATCTTTCTTTAGAATTGACTCCCGGGTAATCTTTAATCAACTTCACCAAAAATGAAGATGCATAATCTGGTTTCCCTATTTCATTGAAATATTTAACCGCTCTCTCAAGAACTTTTTCTTTGTCAGAAGTATTCAGATTTTTATCAAGCAACTTATCTGAATATGCAGTTTTAAGCTCTTTTAATGTTTTTTCATTAGGTGAAGTTTTGGCGTCTGCTTCCAATTTTGCCAAACCTTCAACAACAGTTTGCTTTTTATCATTCTTGCATGATATCATAAAAAAAACAATAACTAACAAGTAAAATACTCTTCTCATAACTTTTTATTTTAAATTGTAAATGGTAAAGGTACAAATAAAAAATAATAATGAAAAAAATACTAAAACTTCATTTCAAAACCTTTTTAACTAAAACCTTTCATAACATAGAGAATGATGCTAAAACAAGAAAAACTCCTCATTAATTTTTTCATATTTCAACTTATTTAGAAATGATATTCACATCATTTTATCCAGTACTTACTACTTACGTGCGAGGGTATAATATATCATACCAAAGGCAAGATCGAGGCAAGCGCCTACGGTACTTCCTTTTGTTTCAAATAAATTTGAAACACCTTTTAGGACTTGAAAGCACGCTATAGCGTGACTTCAAAGCCGGCTTAATATTGCTTCACTTCATTCGCAAAATCCTGCGTCTTTTGCAACTTTGTCCTT
>JALSPK010000069.1 GCA_026986005.1 Saprospiraceae bacterium | reverse complement strand
TGATAATACCGGATTTATGCGAAGCCGTTATGATTTATCATCATTAATACCGGGCATGTATATCGTTAGGATAGTCACTTCCGATGATTTGATAAAAAATTATAAGATAGTGAAGGAATAAGAGCTTAATTCCCCAAAACGATTAAAGGTGGGATTACATTTAACACCGCACTTACGTACGGAGCTATAAGGTGTCGTCCCTATGGGACTTAAATCATCGTCTATAATACAAGGAGCTTACGTCCCTCGCTATAATATGCCGTTCCCAAATGCAAGATCAGGGCAAGCTCCGCCGGGGTTTTCTTTGTTTCAAATAAATTTGAAACACCTTTTAGGACTTGAAAGCACGCGATAGCGTGACTTCAAAGCCGGATTTGAAAACCACGACCTTGTCGCAAATAAACTTGCGATGCCATTTAAAAGCGTCCAACTATAAAACAACTCCATCCTATATTTTTCACAAGGCATTAAACTTACTAAGTTTTACTTACCCGCATTTGCTTAGGCGCAAAATTATACCAAACCGTTATCAAGATGGTGAAATAGAAAAAGAATTAGTTTTTGCTTATTCAATGAAAAAAACCTTTGCATAGCCTTAGCTATGGAAATATTTTTTGAAGACGAATAAGTGAAAACTAAGCTTTTTATAATCAGCATATTGGTAGCGGTTTGGTATTGACCTTGGACCTACGGATTAATCCCCAAGGCGTTGGGGACCGCTCTAAACAACCCTTTTCTCATTTAATTCATCCCCTTATTTCTCGATAGTAACACCGTCCCCTCTATATCAAAAAAAAACCGGAAAGTTAATCCCTTTCCGGTTTCTGCGCGCCTCCACAAGGACTTGAACCTTGGACCTACGGATTAACAGTCCGCCGCTCTAACCAACTGAGCTATGGAGGCAATTTTTACACTTTTATTTCAAAGCGACGGCAAAGGTAAATATTTCCTTTTTATAATTCAAAATATATTTAAAATATTTTTAGTTTTTATTAAAATATTTTTCAATTCTGCATTTAAATTCATTTTTTTTGCTGAAATTTGTGCTTTCTCATCAAAAAAATGATTACTATGGATTCTAAAAAGAAAAAAAGTTTAATTGTGACTGTTTCAATTCTTATTTTATTGCTTGCTGGATTTGTATATTATATGAACCTGAACAAATTTGAAAATTATGAGCAATTAGCAAAAGACCTTCCAAAAAAACATATGGAAGCTGTGGCTCAAATAACAAGAATCGATAAAAAAAATGCGGTAAAAATCCGTGGAAAGTCTTATACTGATGGTTATTTATATACTTATGTCTTTTCAGCAAAAAAGAAAAAGTATATGGGTAATGATTTTTTAAAAACTGTAAAGTATCAAATTAATGATACTGCGACTGTTATCTATCTACCAAAAAATCCTTCGGTAAATGAATTTAAATCTAAATAGAAACTAACATTATCTGCTATGAATTACGAAGAGTTGGTAAGTCCTTTAAAAGATATTGCTTACAAAGCAGGTAATTTGATTTTGAACGTTTACAAATCTGATTTTAAAGATACGATCGAAACAAAAGCGGATAAAAGCCCTGTCACAAAAGCTGATAATTTATCAAATAATTACATAGTTAGGAAATTAAAGGCATTATTTCCACATATCCCTATAATCTCAGAAGAAAGCGAGCAAATTAGCTACAACTTGCGAAAGGAGTTTGACTTGTACTGGTTGGTAGACCCCTTGGACGGAACCAAAGAGTTTATAAAGAAAAATGATGAATTTACTGTAAATATAGCACTAATTAAGGGTAATTATCCGGTAATTGGTGTAGTTTATGCTCCGGTTTTTAATGAAATGTTTTATGGCGTACAAGGAAAAGGAGCATTTAAAGAGCAATCCAATAATATTAGCCTGTTACAATGTAAAGCAATAGGCCTCGTTTCAGAAAATTTTAAAGTTTTAGTTTCCCGTTCTCACTTGACAAAAAAAGATTTGGAGTACATTAAAACATTTAATCACCCTACTATCCAGAATATGGGTAGTTCTTTAAAATTCATGAGAATTGCAGAAGGGGAGGCAGATATTTACTTTAGACATACACCGACAATGGAGTGGGACACAGCTGCATCTCAAATTATTTTAGAAGAATCAGGCGGAGAAATCATCGACTTGAATACAGGAGGCATTAGATTAAGATATAACAAACCGTCACTAATTAATTCCGGTTTTATAGCACGCAATAAAGTATTAAAAAATGTATAAATTTAGCGTTGTTATAATTACACTAAATGAGGAAAACAATATTGGCAAATGTGTTCGTTCTGCTAATAAAGTTAGCGATGATGTCATAGTCATTGACTCGGGAAGTACTGATAATACTATAAATGTTGCAAAGGAAAATGGGGCAAAAGTATACAATGTTGATTGGATGGGATATTCGAGAACTAAAAACTATGGTGTTGAGAAAGCGGCTAACGAATGGATTCTATCTATGGATGCTGACGAATTTTTATCAGACAAACTAATTCGTAGCTTAAAAAATACAATCCTTGAAAACGGAACGATTTATTTAATAAATCGCCTAAGCAGTTTTCTAGGCAAATGGGTAAGACACTCGGGTTGGCATCCTGAATGGAAAAAAAGACTGTACAACAAAAATGAATTTCATTGGAATGATGCAAAAGTTCATGAAGAATTGACAGGTTATATAAAACCAAATACAATAAAATTAGATGGTATCCTTTACCATTATAGTTATATTTCAGAAAAAGACGTAAAAGATAAAACAGAAAAATATGCAAGGCTACTAGCTTTGGAAATGCAGAGAAAAGGAAAGCCCCCGAAAACACTCAAAAGATTATTTGGAGCAAAATATAAGTTTATAAATACATTTATTTTCAAACTTGGATTCTTGGATGGAATCACCGGATATAGAGTGAGTATCATGAATTCAAGGGTCGTTGACTTAAAGTTGAAATATTATAAGTTTATAAAAAATAAAAAAAACATACAATAAATTGTGGATTTGGCTCGTTATTTAGTCTAAGTATAAATAAATGTGCAGAAAAACATTAATAAATTATAATAATAGGAATATTTTAAGTTATTTTGCGCCCATAAATAACATATAAACTTAATAAGATATGTCAGAATTAGATTTCAATAAAAACCTAGAGCAGTGCACAACAACTTTGAAGTCTTTTGCCTTTAATCTCACTAAAAATGACGAGGAAGCGGAAGACTTGTTACAGGATACTGCATATAAAGCTATTGTAAATAGAGAAAAGTTTAGAACAGGTACAAACTTTAAAGCTTGGTTGTTTACAATAATGAAAAATACATTTATCAATAATTATAGAAGAAAAGTAAGAAGAAATACTGTAATGGATAATACAGACAATAATTTTTTCATCAATTCTTCAAAGTCTATTGTCAATAATGATGCAGACTCAAAAATATTGTTAGAAGAATTAAATGGACTGATTGACACACTTGATAAAAACCTTAGAGAGCCATTTAGAATGCATTTTTATGGCTACAAGTATCAAGAAATTGCTGATAAAACTCAAATACCTTTAGGCACTGTAAAAAGCAGAATATTTATTGCAAGAAATGAGTTAAAAAAATTATTAGCTAAAAATTATATCGAAAGCTTTCCTGAAGAATATTGTAAAAAGAAATGTGCATAAAAAAAGCCGTCGTTTGACGGCTTTTTTTTATAATTTACCTTTCAGTTAAGCTCGATTGTATTCAAAATTCATTTTTGCAATATTTACAACTGAAATTTCTTGAGGACATTCCATTTCACATGCTTCGGTAATGGTACAAGAACCGGAGCCCTCTTAGTTCATTGCCTAAACCATTCTTGCTATTCTTTCCTATCTTGCTATTTTTCCTTGTGGAAGGGATAATATTATTATAAACACACAACCGACAATACTTTATTTAAAGTTATTCTAAACTAAAAAATAAAATGATATTATCTTCAATATCAAAATAATTTAATAGTATCTTTGGCGTCGTTATTCGAGGGTTAAAATAGAGCTTTTTTGTCTCTTGAGAAGTAATTTAATAAAAATATAAAGTATGAAGTGGTTAATTTCGTTTTTTACATCAAGTTTAGGGAGGAAACTAATTATGGCCTTGACGGGGTTGTTTTTGATAATTTTTCTCTTGATTCACCTTACCGGAAATTCATTATTGTTATTAAATGATGGAGGGGAGTCCTTTACCGGTTTCGTTGTATTTATGGAGGAGAACCCTGTTATTAAGATTTCAGCTTACATCTTGTATTTAGGTTTTATTATTCATATAATTCAAGGTATTTCAGTTTATTTGGGAAATAGAAAAGCAAAAGGCGGATCATATGCCGTTACGACAACTGCAAACGCCTCGATATTTTCAAAGTATATGTTTTGGTTTGGTATGGTTATCTTGATTTTTTTAATTATACACCTTGGAGATTTTTGGTTAGGTCTGAAAGTAACACATACATTTGGGAATGAGGAATTGTATCACAAACTTATAAATAAATTTCATAATCCGATTTATTTGATAATATATGAGCTTGGGATGATAGCATTATTTATGCATTTAAGACACGGATTTCAAAGTGCATTCCAAACTCTTGGTCTTAATGATAAAAAGTGGACACCTATTGTGAAGTGTTTGGGCAATATCTATTCTATAATTGTACCATTGGGATTTTTCATTATCCCATTGTACGTTTATTTCGTTAAATAACCTTTTAATAATATATATATGGAACTCAAAGGAAATGTACCTCAGGGAGATTTAAAAGATAAGTGGATTGAATATAGATCCAAAATGAATCTTGTTGCTCCAAATAACAAAAGGAATATAGAGATTATTGTGGTTGGTACCGGTCTTGCCGGTGGAGCTGCAGCAGCTACTTTAGCTGAATTAGGATATAAAGTAAAGGCTTTCACTTATCACGATAGTCCGAGAAGAGCTCACAGTATCGCTGCTCAAGGTGGTATCAACGCTGCAAAAAACTATTTCAATGATGGTGATAGTGTTTGGAGGCTCTTTTATGATACAATAAAAGGTGGAGACTATAGATCAAGGGAAGCCAATGTATATAGACTAGCAGAGGTAAGTAATAATATTATAGATCAGGCTACTGCACAGGGTGTACCTTTTGCTAGAGAATACGGAGGTTTATTAGCTAACAGATCTTTTGGTGGTGTTCAAGTGTCCAGAACCTTTTATGCAAGAGGTCAAACCGGACAACAATTATTATTGGGAGCTTATAGTGCATTATCAAGACAAATAGCAACAGGTCAAGTTGAAATGAACAATAGACAAGAGATGCTTGATTTGGTATTGATTGATGGCAAGGCTAGAGGAATTATCACAAGAGACCTGCTAACAGGTGAATTAAAAAGACATGCTGCTCATGCAGTTGTTTTAGCTACGGGAGGATATGGAAACACATATTTTTTATCTACCAATGCAATGTTTTCTAATGCATCTGCATCATGGAGAGCTGCTAAACGTGGAGCTTATTTCGCAAATCCTTGTTATGTACAGATTCACCCAACATGTATTCCGCAATCAGGAGATTATCAATCCAAATTGACATTGATGTCAGAGTCTTTGAGAAACGATGGAAGAGTATGGGTACCGAGACACAAAGAAGATGCTCAAGCTATCAGAGATAAAAAGAAAACACCGCAAGACATTGCAGAAAAGGACAGATATTACTATTTGGAAGAAAGGTATCCTGCATTTGGTAATTTGGTGCCTAGAGATGTAGCTTCAAGAGCTGCTAAAGTAGCATGTGACCAAGGATTGGGTGTAAATGCAACAGGAAAGGCAGTATATCTTGACTTTGAAAGTGCTATTCACAGATACGGAAAGTCAAAGGCGCATATGGAAGGATATAACAATCCGGATGAAGCAACTATAATTAAGTTTGGAGAAGAAGTCGTTGCTGAAAAATACGGTAACCTTTTTGAAATGTATGAAAAGATTACGGGTGATGATCCTTACAAAACTCCAATGCAGATTTATCCTGCAATCCACTATACTATGGGAGGTCTTTGGGTAGATTATAATTTACAATCAAATATCCCCGGACTATTCGTTGCAGGTGAAGCTAATTTCTCTGACCATGGTGCAAACAGATTAGGTGCTTCTGCTTTGATGCAGGGTTTGGCAGATGGATATTTTGTATTGCCTTATACGATAGGCACATTCTTATCCAATGAAATAAGAACCCCCAAATTCAAAACATCTTTGCCAGAATTTGACAGAGCAGAACGTGAAGTTAAAGAAAGAATTGAGAAATTATTAAATATAAATGGAACAAAATCTGTAGATTCTTTCCATAAAAAACTTGGGAAAGTAATGTGGGACAATGTAGGCGTATCTAGAACTGCCGAAGGACTTGAAAATGCCATTAAAGAAATCAAAGAGATAAGAAAAGATTTTTATGAAAACCTTTATCTTCCGGGCAAAGCAGGAGAGATTAATCCAGAATTGGAAAAAGCAACTAAAGTTGCTGATTTCCTCGAACTTGGCGAATTGATGGCGCTTGATGCATTTAATAGAAAAGAATCTTGTGGAGGACACTTCAGAGAAGAATACCAATCTGAAGAAGGAGAAGCAATGAGAGATGACGAAAACTTTACTTATGTTGCTGCTTGGGAATGGAATGACAATGGAGAACACATTATGCACAAAGAAGATTTGAAATTTGAATTTGTTGAGCTTAAAACAAGAAGTTACAAATAGGTTTTTCTCTAAAGAACTCTTTATTAAAATTTAAAAAAATTACAGATGAAGTTAAAATTAAAAATCTGGAGACAAAATAAAAAAGGTGCAAAAGGTAAATTTGAAATTTATGAAGTTGTAGCTAATGAACATATGTCATTTCTTGAAATGCTGGATGTTCTCAATGAACAATTGGTAGCAGAAAAAAAAGACCCTGTTGCTTTTGAGCATGATTGTAGAGAGGGAATTTGTGGAACATGTGGAATGGTTATTGACGGAAGACCTCACGGGTTACTTCAAGGTACAACTACTTGTCAATTGCACATGAGATTTTTCAATGATGGTGACACCATAGTGATAGAACCATATAGATCTAAAGCATTTCCAATTATAAAAGACTTGGTTGTTGACAGATCTCCTCTTGATAAGATTATTCAAGCAGGAGGATTTATTTCGATTAATACAGGTCAACCTCAGGACGCCAATGCGATTCCTATCGAAAAAGACACTTCTTCTAAAGCCATGGATGCAGCAGCATGCATAGGCTGTGGCGCATGCGTTGCTGCTTGTCCTAACGGTGCTGCAATGTTGTTTACTTCAGCAAAAATCTCTCACCTTGGATTATTACCTCAGGGAGCAATTGAGACTGATAGAAGGACTATGAGAATGGTCACACAAATGGACAAGGAGGGCTTTGGATCTTGTTCCAATATAGGAGCATGTGAAGTAGAATGTCCAAAAGAAATAAAAATGACAAATATCGCAAGGATGAATAGATATTATTATAAATCATCTTTCTTTTCCGAGTATTAGAAATATAGTGACAACAAAACGACTGACTAGATACAAGGCTTTCTCTTTTTGAGGAAGCCTTGTTTTTTGTTGATCAATAGTATTTTTTAATTATTTCTTTCTCAACTTCCCAAAAATACATTTAATATATATATTTTTGCAACTTAAAAATAAATACTAATGGTAAAATTGACAGAACAAGAAATTGTAAGAAGAGAAAATCTTCAGAAAATATTAGATTTAGGAATTAACCCCTACCCTGCTTATCTTTATAATGTAAATTCAACAGCAAAAGAGATTAAGGATAATTATAAGGAAGGGAGTGAAGATTATGACGACATCTCATTAGCAGGAAGATTAATGATGAAAAGAGTAATGGGAAAAGCTTCTTTTGCCGAGTTGCAAGATAGTACGGGAAAAATTCAGATATATGTCAATAGAGATATTATTTGTCCTGAAGAGAATAAAGATTTATAC
Source organism: Saprospiraceae bacterium (assembly GCA_026986005.1). Classification (GTDB taxonomy): domain Bacteria; phylum Bacteroidota; class Bacteroidia; order Chitinophagales; family Saprospiraceae; genus JADJGA01. The sequence goes on along the minus strand of JALSPK010000069.1, from coordinate 5,677 downwards.
AATAAAGTTTTTAAAAAACTTTTGGATATCGGTGATTTTATCGGTGTAAAAGGCCATGTCTTCACCACAAAAGTTGGGGAAACATCTATACATGTAAGCGAATTAACACTATTATCAAAATCTTTAAAGCCGCTACCTATAGTTAAAACAGATGCAGAAGGAAATATTCACGATGCATTTACCGACCCAGAATTAAGATACAGACAAAGATATGTTGATTTGGTTGTCAATCCTGAGGTGAGAGAAATTTTCAAAAAACGCACTAAGCTATACAGCTCGATGCGCCAGTTTTTTGATGATGCAGGGTATTTGGAAGTAGAAACTCCTATTTTGCAAGCTATTCCGGGTGGAGCAGCAGCAAAACCATTTATCACTCATCACAATTCTCTAGATATACCTATGTATTTAAGAATTGCTAATGAATTGTATCTAAAAAGATTAATCGTTGGTGGATTTGATGGTGTTTATGAATTTTCGAAAAACTTCAGAAATGAAGGGATGGATAGAACTCACAACCCTGAATTTACTGCAATGGAAATATATGTTGCATACAAAGACTATAATTGGATGATGGAATTTACCGAAAAACTGTTGGAACATTGTGCTATGGCTGTTAATGGCACAACTCAAGCTACTTTTGGAGAACATGAAATCGATTTTAAAGCGCCTTATAAAAGGGTGACAATGAGACAAGCTATTATTGACTTTACCGGATTTGATATCGAAGGAAAGAATGAAGCAGAAATACGAACAGCAGCGAAAGGGATGGGTATTGAAGTAGATGAAAAAATGGGTAAAGGAAAACTAATTGATGAGATTTTTGGTGAAAAATGTGAGGGAAATTATATTGACCCAACTTTTATCATTGATTATCCAAAAGAAATGAGTCCATTGTGCAAAGTACATAGAAAAAACAATGAATTAACTGAGAGATTTGAATTGATGGTATGTGGTAAAGAGATTGCAAATGCTTATTCTGAACTTAATGACCCTATTGATCAAAAAGAAAGATTTGAAGAACAATTACGCTTATCCGAAAAAGGTGATGAAGAAGCAGGACAATTTATTGATTACGATTTTTTGCGCGCATTGGAATACGGAATGCCACCAACATCAGGACTAGGTATAGGAATGGATAGACTGATTATGTTTTTGACTAACAACGAATCAATTCAGGAAGTGCTTTTCTTTCCACAAATGAAACCTGAAAACTAAGAAAGGTGTTACATGAACTAAAAATATTATTAATATGAAAATATATCTGAATTTATTAAAGGAAATCATGAAGAATGGTACGGATAAAAGCGACAGAACAGGTACCGGGACTAAAAGTATTTTCGGATATCAAATGAGATTTGACTTAAATAAAGGTTTTCCTCTACTAACAACAAAAAAAGTATTTTTAAGAGGAATTATTCATGAATTACTTTGGTTTTTAAACGGAGAAACTAACATAAAATACCTTGTTGATAATGACGTTCACATCTGGGATGAATGGCCATATGTCAATTATCTCAAATCCAATAACCTTTCAGATAAATATCCAAGATATTCAAAGGAGTGGTTCAATAATAAAAAAGAGTTCATTGCAAAAATTAAATCTGATAGTAAATTTGCTGAAAAATGGGGTGAACTAGGTCCGGTTTACGGTAAACAATGGAGAAAATGGGAATCTCCGGATGGTATAATTGTTGATCAAATAGCAAATGCTATCAATTTATTGAAAAATAATCCGGACTCAAGAAGGATTTTAGTCAATGCCTGGAATCCTGGCGAATCTCACAAAATGGCGCTAACACCATGCCATGCTTTATTCCAATTTTATGTCGCAGATAGCAAATTGAGTTGTCAAATGTACCAAAGGTCTGCAGATACATTCTTAGGTGTGCCTTTCAATATTGCCTCATATGCTCTTTTGACAATGATGATGGCTCAAGTAACAGGTTTGAAATACGGAGATTTTGTAATTACTTTTGGAGATGTCCATATTTACTCTAACCATTTTGACCAAGTAAACCTTCAACTTTCAAGAACTCCCAGAGACCTGCCCTCAATGAAATTAAATCCTGATGTAACTTCCATTGATGATTTTAAAATTGATGATTTCGTTTTAGAAGGGTACAATCCATATCCCGTAATAAAGGCGCCAATCGCCGTTTAGTATAAAAACCAACCTTAAAACAATATATTTTATGAAAAATGTAGAAATTAAAGCAAAATGCGATTATCCGGAAAAAATTGAAAAGATACTTTTAGAGAAAGGAGCTGATTACAAGGGATTGGATCATCAAACGGATACTTATTTCAATGTAAATACAGGTAGACTTAAAATGAGAATTGGAAATATTGAAAAATCATTGATATTTTATAATCGCCCAAACATCAAAGGCCCCAAACAATCCACATTCAACTTATATCTATCAGACAATATTGAAGAGTTAAAGCCTCTTTTAATAAGCTCCCTAGGCATCATGGTCGAAGTTAGAAAACACAGAAAAATATTTTTTATCGATCATGTGAAATTTCATATCGATGTAGTGGATGGGTTGGGTGATTTTGTAGAAATAGAAGTAGGCGACTTAGACGATACTAGGACTATTGATGAGCTTCAAAACTTATGTGATTATTATATAAGATTACTAGGGATAAAAGAAGAAAACCTTATTAATATATCTTACAGCGATATGCTTTTGCAAAAATAATCCTAATATTTTTCTCAGATGTTTTAGCATCAAATTGCTAATACTAAAACCATCTATATAAAACAAAAACTCAACAAAAAAAGAGGCTACTCCAATGAGTAGCCTCTTTTTATTTCACATCAAATCAACTGATTATTTCACATGTACCAATTTCTTGATTTCTACTCGCTGACCTGATACTACTTTGATATAGTATTGGCCTTGTGGTAAATCGCTTAAGTTCATCGAAACTTTTTCATACGTAGTGTTACTCTTCTCTACAAATACTTTCTCCATCGCTCTCCTTCCTACATTGTCCAATATCTCGATACTAACATCATTATCTCTACTGCCTGAGATCAAAACAGTTAACTCTTCTTTAACAGGATTAGGATAAGATTTCACGTTGAATCCTATTGACGGAATAATGACAGTGGTATTATATACTCCATCAATTCTTCCATCCAAATCAACAGGAATTAATCTGTAAGTATAAATCATTCCCATATTTACATTCGCATCATTCAAATAATAAACTAAAGATTTATTACTGCCTTGTGAATTTACCTTTGAAACTTCAGTATAATTATCTTCATTTTCAGCCTTCCTCTCTATTCTATAATAATCTACATCTATTTCATTTATAGTATGCCATTCCAGTTTTACATTTCTGTTATTCTTATCCCATTCAGCTTTAAAGCTCAATAAATCCAATGGAGTAGAAATGTCTTTTTGAATTCCTGCATCAACATTTTCCAAACATTCATCATCAGTATTTGATTCAATAGTAAATTGATATGACCTAACTAAATGAGGATCCGATTCATCACCAACTCCAGAAGTAGCATAATAAAAATCGCTATCCAAATCATCATCTGTGCCCGCATCGGCAACCACCAATTGATGAGGTGTGTTTCCTGACGGTTGAGGCACTATAAATGAAACAAAATAAATACCTTTCTTAAGATTAGTAAAATGGAACAATCCATCAGCATCTGTTACTGTCTGAGCTATCAACACATCATCTGAAGCATCGTTTTCATCCAACTCCATATATAAAGATACTAATACATCAGCTTCCGGAACATCAGAGGCATCCTGAATAGCCGGTACGACATTATCCGTGTCTTCAAACCAAACCAATCCCTCCATACACTCTCCTTCATAGAATCCAGCATCTATTGTAGGATTATTCTCACCTCCTTGCAATAATATAGTCGGAGTATTTCCAAACTCATTTATATCAGAATCCTTTGAATCATCAAATAATTCATCTTTTGGCGATATCTGATATTTAGTCGGATCCGGATTTTCAAATACTAAGAAGTAATTACCTGGTTTAAGATTAGTAAACTCGTAAAATCCACATTTTAATGTATCTGTCTCATCATTTGGATTAACAACAGCATGACTCCAAGTACTATCAACCTTAGTTGTATCCAAAACTCCTGAATTATCGATAACACTATATAGGAATATTTTCACACTATCAATACACTTCTCTTCATCATCTTGTATACCGTCTCCATCCTTGTCAAACCAAGTATAATCACCAATACTCGCTGAGTAGTAATATCCGGCATCAATAGTAGGATCATTCTCTCCAGATTCTAGATTAACAGTATGCGATATCCCCGTAATTTCATCAGCATCACTATCTTTTGTGTCATCAACACCCTCATCAGATTGAGTAAGTTCATATTGATTAACAATCTCAAACTTAACTAAATAATTTCCGGGCTTGAGTCCATCAAAAAGATAATAACCGTCTTCACCATTATTTGCATGAGTTGTTTGCGATGTTACTACAGCTCCATCCGGAATACCATCGCTGTCAGCATCTTCATACAATTCAACAACTAGTCCATTTATACCATCCTCGTCATTATCTTGGATTCCATCTGCATCATTATCTAACCATACAAAATCACCAAGACTAGCATTATTGTATAACCCAGCATCCCACGTAAGGTCATTTTCACCCGGATCAAGCACAGTAATCTCAGTGCAACCACTATTTATGTCTGCGTCACTATCTAAAGAAGTATTACTACCTGCTGTCTTTTCCGTATAATAATCAAATCCTCCTTTATCAAAACAAACATAATATGAGCCAGGATCTAAATCTTTGAATTGGTAATAACCATCATCACCTGAATTTGGGTCTTGGCTTGTAGTAGTACTGCCAACAGAAACTCCATTGCCATCATACAATGTCACAGCAATTCCATTAATACCATTTTCATTGGAATCCTGGATTCCATCTGCATCACTATCTTCCCACACATAATTTCCAATAGATGCATTTAGTCTAATAGTCGCATTATCTCCGTCGTCTTCATCATCTGCATCCTGGTCATCGTCCGGATCTTGTGAACCTATATTGCCGTCTCCATCTGTATCTGCTCCGTTACCCGGTGTGGAATCACTATCAAACTGGTCACTACTTGTAATCTCAGCAATATTGTTATATTCTCCGGTAGATAATACTTCAACATCAAAGGTTAAATCTATGCTCTCACCATTAGCAATATTCATACCACTCCAATTAATAGTTGATCCGGTCAAGATTCCGCCATTGCTTATATTTGATATATTTGCATATCCCGTGGGCACAACATCTTCTACGCTTACTCCTGTTGCATTATCAGGTCCTTCGTTGCTCACTGTTATTGTGAATGTTATTATATCACCAACACTAGGTGTTGCATCACTAACAATTTTTACTAAGCTTAAGTCAACAGTTTCAGGTAATACATGTGCATTATCTCCGTCGTCTTCATCATCTGCATCCTGGTCATCGTCCGGATCTTGTGAACCTATATTGCCGTCGCCGTCTGTATCTGCTCCGTTGCCCGGTGTGGAATCATCGTCGAACTGATCACTTCCTGTAATCTCCGCTACGTTGTCGTATTCTACGCCTGCTCCCGGTGCTAATACCGTGGCTTTAAAGGTCAAGTCTATGCTTGCTCCATTGGCTACGCTTAGGTTCGCCC
>JALSPK010000068.1 GCA_026986005.1 Saprospiraceae bacterium | reverse complement strand
TAGAAATATAGACACTATGTCCACTGTTTTTAAGTTTGCACTCAAAGACCAAATCGGCAAAAGTCTCTTTTAGTTTACCGGAAATAAAACTGTTTTGAGTAAATTTTAATGTGTTTAGATCAATGGTATTTAATACGTCTTTAGGTAAAAATGTTTTGAAGAAATCCCTCGCAACTTCGACATTGGACATTATCGATTTGAAGAATTTGTCGTGGATATTATTGATATTTTGCTTATCCATAGGACAAATATAATATAATTTGTTTGAAATTGATGAAATATCCGGATTTTTTGTATGTTATCCGTTTCTAAAGCCGGCTTTGAAGTCACGCTATCGCGTGCTTTCAAGTCCTAGTTTGCGTCTTTATTTGTAATGTTTCAAATGAATTTGAAACGACTTTTAGAGGGGAGCGGTCTTTAAATGGTGTCGCAAATTTATTTACGACAAACTAGTGTTTGTTGTTAGCCCAAGGTATCAGTTGCTATTTTCTTTTATGATTTTTTCAACTTCTTCCGTGCTTAAACCGGTAATATCTGTCTATAAAGTGCTTGATTTTTGAAAAATACATATATTCAAATCGGATATTAATAATACCGATTTAGTTCTAAATTAACAAAAGTTGATTAAATACCAATTTAATCTTTACCAATGATTTTAATGCTTGCTGAAGCTCCAATTCTTGTTGCTCCGACTGCAATCATTTTAAGAGCATCTTCTTGTGTTTTTATTCCTCCTGAAGCTTTTACTTGAGCAGTTTTACCTGCGATTTTTTTCATTAATTCCACATGTTCTACTGTTGCTCCGCCTGTTCCGAAACCGGTGCTGGTCTTTAAAAAATCTACTTCAAATTCAATACATGCTTTTGCTAATTCTGTAATCTCTTGATTTGATAGATAGCATGTCTCAAATATGATTTTCAATAGTTTGTTATTTCTTTTAACCACAGAGCTCATAGTTTCTAAATCATATCTAACAGATTTCCAGTCTTTATCTTTTATTGCAGATATGTTGATTACTGCATCCAATTCATCAGCTCCTTGGTCGATAGCTTTTTTTATCGACTCTACTTTTGATTCTACAGAATCGTATCCTAGAGGGAAACCGATTACGGTACAAACTTTTACTGTTTCACTTTCCTTTAGCTTTCTAAAAGCTCTTTGGACATAATATGGGGGGATACAAACACTTGCAAAATTATATTCAAGTGCTTCATCACACAACACATCTATTTGCTTGGTGTTAATATTTGGTTTTAATAGTGTATGGTCAATGTATCTTGCTAGTTTTTCAGGATTCATATTTGTTTTTTATTTTAAAACTAAAATATTTAATTGTATCAAAAAAGAATTAATATAATTTCAAAAATTGCCTGTTATAGTCCAGACAAAAAATACTAAAATCTTCCGTGACAATGTTTAAACTTCTTACCACTTCCACAAGGGCAAGGATCATTTCTTCCTACTTTTGGTGTATCTCTTTTGACTGTCTCTATTACTTGTCTTCTTCCTGCGCCTTCGGCTGCTGCTCTAGCTGCATTTTCTTCTCTACTAGTTTGAGTTTTACTCATGTCAGTGTGTTGAGTTTTTGCTTCTTCAAGTTCTTGTCCATCTACTATCAATTTTCCTTTCATCAAATAAGACAAGACTTCTTCATTTATCTTATAAACCAATTGTTCGAATAGATTGTACGCTTCGAGCTTGTATATTACCAAAGGGTCTTTTTGCTCAAAAGAAGCGGCCTGAACAGAATCTTTAAGTTCATCCATTCCTCTAAGGTGTTCTTTCCAATTGTGGTCAATTATAGATAAGGTTACGGTTTTTTCCATATCTAGTTTTACTGATTCCCCCTCAGAGTTAACTGCATCTTCCAATGATGCTGCTACCGGATAAGGATTAGGTCTTCCATCAGTAAAAGGGATAGATATTTTTTTGTACTTGTGACCTTCATTTTCATATACAGACTTAATTACTGGCAACAAAATCCTCTTGAATCTATCCATTTTAGCGTGATAATGTTCGGATACATCTTCTAAAAGCTGTTTTGACAAAGTTTCTTCATTTCCTTTTGAAAACTGCTCTTCATCTATATTGCTAGTTACTCCAAATATTCTAAACACTTCTATTTTAAATGCATTATAGTCTTTGATTTGTTTAGCTCCCACTACAATAGTCTCTGTTAAATCGGTAAACATATTGTATAAATCAACGGCAAGCCTTTCGCCTGAAAGAGCATTTTTTCTTTTCCTATAGATTGCTTCTCTTTGGATATTCATGACATCATCATATTCCAACAATCTTTTTCTTATTCCAAAGTTATTTTCTTCGACTTTCTTTTGTGCTCTTTCGATGGATTTTGTTACCATGCTGTGTTGGATGACATCTCCTTCTTTGTGACCCATTTTATCCATTAATTTAGCGATTCTTTCCGAGTTGAACAGCCTCATAAGGTTGTCTTCAAGAGAAACAAAAAATTGAGATGATCCTGGGTCTCCTTGACGTCCGGCTCTACCTCTTAACTGATTGTCAACTCTACGAGATTCGTGTCTTTCAGTAGCTATAATGGCTAATCCTCCTGCTTTTTTTACTTCATCAGATATTTTAATATCAGTACCTCTACCTGCCATATTGGTTGCAATAGTTACTTTGCTTGGTTGCCCTGCCTCTGTGATTATTTCCGCTTCTCGCTGATGGTGTTTTGCATTTAAGACATTGTGAGGTATATTTTGCATACTCAGCATCCTGCTCAATTTTTCAGAGATATCAACGGAGGTTGTTCCTACGAGGCTAGGTCTTCCTTGTTGTACCATTTTTCTGATTTCATCAATAACAGAATGTATTTTTTCTTTCTCGGTCTTGTATACAAGATCCTGCATGTCCTCTCTTATAATAGGTCGGTTGGTTGGTATTACCACGACATCAAGTTTGTATATTTCCCAAAACTCTCCAGCTTCAGTTTCCGCAGTACCGGTCATTCCTGATAGCTTATGGTACATTCTGAAGAAGTTTTGTAAAGTAACTGTCGCATAAGTCTGGGTAATATCGCCAACTTTTACACTCTCTTTGGCTTCAATAGCCTGATGCAATCCATCTGAATATCTACGCCCTTCCATCATTCTTCCTGTTTGTTCATCTACAATCTTCACTTCACCTTCCATGACGACATATTCCTCGTCTTTTTCAAACATTGTATAAGCTTTCAGTAACTGGTTTACCGCATGCAATATTTGTGATTTGTTTGAAAAATCTCTTGATTCTTTTTCTCTGGCTTCTTGTTTTTCTTCTTCTGACATGTTTTCATCAGCTTCTATCTCTTGCATTATGCTTGCGATATCCGGGATGACAAAAAGATTTGCATCGGATTCTCCTTTTGCTAAAAATTCAGCTCCTAAATCTGTAAGTTCTACCTGTCTATTTTTTTCATCAATAGTGAAATAAAGGGGTTCATCTACTTCAGGCATTCTTTTTGATTGCTCTTGCATGTATATGTTTTCTGTTTTTTGCAAAAGTACTTTTATCCCTTCCTTACTAAGGTATTTAATCAGTGGTCTATATTTAGGTAGTGCTCTGTGCGCTCTCAATAAGGCAAGTCCACCTCCACCTTCTTCAGATTTTGTGTTGCCTTCAGCTATTAATTTTTTTGCTGTTGCTAGATATCCTGTCGCCAATTGCTTTTGAACGGAAATAAGTTTTTCTATTTTTACTTTAAGTTGATTGTAAAGTTCTACTTCATCTCCTGCTTCTACCGGACCGGATATGATGAGTGGCGTTCTGGCATCATCAATTAATACGGAGTCAACCTCATCTACTATGGCAAAGTGCAATTTTCTTTGTACTATCTCATCAGGCGATATCACCATATTGTCTCTTAGATAATCAAAACCAAATTCATTGTTGGTTCCGTAGGTGATATCACAGTTATAAGCGTTTATCCTTCCTTCCGAATGAGGTTTGTGCTTGTCAATGCAGTCAACAGAGAGGAATAAAAATTCAAATATTGGACCGATCCATTCACTATCTCTTCTAGCTAGATAATCATTTACAGTCACCAGGTGAGCTCCTTGTCCTGCTAAAGCATTCAGATAAAGCGGAAGTGATGCTACTAAAGTCTTACCTTCACCCGTTGTCATCTCTGCAATCTTACCATCGTGCAATACCATACCACCGATAAGTTGAACATCATAATGTATCATATTCCAGGTAATCTCACCACCGGCGGCCAACCATTTATTTGCCCAAATAGCTTTCTCACCATCTATATTCACATTTGGTCTGACTGCAGCCAAATCTCTATCGTGCTGTGTGGCTTCAACCTCCAGGAATTCATTTTCAGCAAATCGTCTTGAAGTTTCTTTTACTACGGCAAAAGCTTCAGGCAATATTTGATTCAAGATTACTTCAAGGCTTTCATCTCTTTCCTTGATTAATTCGTCAATAGCATCATAAATCTCCTCTTTTACCAATATATCTTCTACTGTATTTGCTCTATCTTTATATTCTGCAATTTCAGAATCTATATCTTTTAAGTGTTCTGCGATTCTATTTTTGAATTCAACAGTTTTATTTCTTAAATCATCATGTGATAAGCTATTATATTGGTTGTAGTACTCATTAACCTCATCTACAATAGGATTGTATTTTTTTACATCTCTATCGTACTTTGTTCCAAATATTTTTTTTATTATTCCTAACATATTATTTTGTTTACTTTATTCTCTTTATTATGCACAAACTCAACGAATTTTATCAATAAAATGTTTTTGTTTTCTTAATTTCTTTTGTCGTTTCCCCAATTGAGTTTGTTTCTTATACTTTTACTAAATTCATATCCTTCAAATACAATTAAATTGATTTTGAAGTCTGCTTTTTTAATTGTCAATTTATGTTTTTGCGTGATAGTTTCAAATCTTGAATCTAATGTGACTAAAAATGAATCTGTTCTTGTCTCTACTTCAAATGTCAATTCGGAATTGTCAGGAACTACTATTGGTCTCATCGTTAAATTGTGAGGAGCTACAGGAGTTATAATAAAGTTGCCCGAACCCGGAAATACGATTGGACCACCACAACTCAATGAATAACCTGTTGATCCTGTTGGTGTTGAAACTATCAGTCCATCTGCCCAATAGGTATTTAAGAACTTGCCATCTAGGTATGTATGAACAACGATAACAGAAGAAGATGCACTTTTATGCATGGTAAAATCATTCAAAGCAAAGCTATTTCCATTGAATAAATCAGGACTTGACTTTAACTGCAACAAACTTCTTTGTTGAAGCACATAGTTGCCATTAATGATATAGTCAATAGCTCCATCAATATTATTTTTTTCTACAATGGCAAGGAATCCCAATCTTCCAAGATTTATTCCGATAATAGGTATATTGCTATTATGAACTAAAACAGCAGAATTCAGAATTGTACCATCTCCGCCTATCGAAATTAATACATCTATTTTATTGTCCAATAATTCTTCTGTGGAGGACAAATGTTGGTGGTTTTGATCAAAGTCCAGTTCTTTTTTCAAATATTGCAAAAAAGGAAAATAGAAGTAGACAAGAATATCTTCTTTACTCAATTTATGCAATAGAATTTTAAGATACTTCAAGTGAGAATCTTTTAAAGTCTGTCCATATACTAAAACGCGTTTCACAATAATTATCCTTTTTTTTAAAAACTTGCTTTATAATAGAAGAAAACACCGTCTTCGCCAATATGATTAATGCTATAATTTATTTGAAATAAACTGTTGTAAATAAGCATATCAATACCGACTCCATGTCCATGAAGTATTCTGTTTTCAAATCTATTATTTACAAAATTAACATTATTATTAACATATGCCACATCAAAATTGATACTTAAATAAAATTCATAGGGTATATACTTAAATTGATTGATAAATATACGTCTATCTAAGTCCATTACTCCTGAAAAAATCTTAAATCTTTGGGAGGTTTTTAAGTACATAAAATGCTTGCCATCTACCACATTTAAATCATATCCGTTAATCAAGTCGTCTTCATAGCCTATTGCCTTATTATTAAAATATGGCAAGTCATCACCCAAAGCTCTGAATTTACCTTTGAATATATAAGCAGAGATATAGGTTTTATTAATGTAAAAATATTTTTCTGCATTTATTGTAATATCCACTTGGTTAATATCGTCAAAAATCCCAATGCCTCTTTTTGTGATTTGCCCTCCCAAAAGGTAACCGCCATTTGGATACATTTTATACTTTCGTTTGTCTTTTGTAAATGAATAAACCAATGATATATTCTTTTGTGATTGGGTTTTAGCAAAATAATCTGCATTTTTTTTCAATACATCGGGATGAACATTGCTATCAAAATAGTAAAAAGTAAAACTATGTGTATCATAAATATTTGTTCTATATGTCAATCCCAACGAAACCCTAAATTGTTTTAAAAGGTTATAGTTTTTGTTTTTTAAAAAAACTAATTTATTATTTAGGGTCGCATATGCTATTTCTTTTGAGTATTTGTACAATATGTTGAATATAAGTCCAAGTCTATTGTCTTTTTTCAAAAAAGGTCGGATGTATCTCATTTCATATTTATGAGTGATGCCTCTTTGCCATTTGAATTGCAATGCATCTTTATTGCCGGTTATGTTTTTATGCTCTAGTTCTATGCCATAATTTATTCGGCTAAGGTCTGCATCGTGTTCATAATACCATTCGTTGAAATTTCTATCTGTAAGGTCAAAAATTAATTTGGGGATTATAAAAAGGCTTTCTTTTACAGTTATTTCAAGAGAGCAATGACCGGTTTTTGTATTCAAGTCTTTTAGGTTGAGTATTGCTTCTACAAACAACCCTGTATCTAATATTCTATTTCTATTATCTTTAAATTTTATTGCAAGATTATTAAAGTAGATTGTGTCTCCTCGTTTTATGTCTAGTTGATTGATAATGATGTATGACTTTGTTGTATTATTGCCCACGATGGATATGGTGTCAACCACGATAAATGTGGATTGGGAATACACAGCTCCTAAAGATAAGAAGAAAAATAATAGAACAGGAAACAGCTTCATGAATTTTTTTTTAGTCAGTACTGTTTTTTTAAACATTCAAATAATGCATTAATGCTTCATATCTTTCTTTAAGGACATCTACCGAAAAGTTATTGCCGGAAAATGATGATTTAACTCTATAACCATGTCTTTCGAATGAAGAAATAACGCTATTTGTGTTTGTTTTATTTAATTTTAAAATAACATCCATTACTTCATCATTTTTGTCATTATCATTCAAAAGGAGTCCGATAATAGAAGTGTTTTCTAATTCTACAATATGGCTTATGTTGCTCAATGAATAATCCTTGATAGGTATTTCAATCTCTACGATACTACCTGGGAATTCAAAAGTAAATATATCTCCAAAATATTGAAAAATATCTTGCTGGGTAATACTTCCCAAATACTCTCCATCATTATTTAACACAGGTATAAGAGAAAGGTTATTTTTTGCCAATCTATCTATTATATTGAAAAAATGACAATTTTCACTTACATGAATTTTATTTTCAGTTAAATCAAAATCCCTGATTTTTTTATCAAATCCATTTGTCAAAATATCATCTTCATTAATAATATTGACAAATTCTCCATCAGATAACACAGGTAAATGGTTTACTTGAAAGATATTCATCATTGAAAGAGCTTTTTCCCCATTGTCATCAAGTTCTACCCCCGTGACAGTCTCTGATATTAAATTTTTTGCAATAAAAGCCATGAATTTACTTCTTTAGTTCCATTAATTTTCTCTTTTCAATTTCAAATTCATCAAGACTCAGCAACCCTTTTTGCCTTAGCTCTGAAAGCTTCTTTAGTTGAGTTAACAAAACATCATCTTCCAAAATGTCTTCCTGTGCAGGCTCAATTGAATTCAAAGTCAATCTATAGTTGTTTTTTTTGAAAGATTCGTATTCCGGCTGTATTCTTATGAAAGCAAGATCTTCGTCTTTATCTATTTTTTTGAGATCTTTTAAACCATATTGTACGGCTGTATCAAGATGTCTAAATGCTAATTTTTTATTTTCATTAAGGGAATAAACTTTTGCTATTTGAAAATGCAAATCAGGATCGTCTGGAGTAATATCTAAGGCTTTTCTATAATCAGCAATTGCCCCTTTAAAATCGTAGTTTTCATATTTTTCCAATGCACTTTTCTTAAAGGGGTTTCTTTTTGGGAAGAAGCTTTTTTTCCTTTTGGGTCTTCTCACTTCTCTGACATTTCTATGCTCGCGAGTACCTCTCTTTGCTCTTGTTCTTGGCGTTTCCTTTTCTGTATTGTATTTTTCATCAAACTCCTTGTTTGACATATTGAATATTTTTACAGCTTCAATTATACCGAGAATAAACGTTACAGGAAACGCAAGTTTGGCTGTTATAAACATAAGAAATAGATAAAAAATCCCGCCTCCGATATCATTCAAATAAAATCTATGAGCACCCACGACTCCTAATATCATAGCTAATAATCCTGCAATTATTCTATTCTTCATTTATTTATTTTTTCACTTATAAAAATAGCTACTTTTGATAGGTCAACAATCATGCCGTAGAAAACACAAAACAATAGTAACTAAATAAGTCGCAAAAGTATAAAATTTATGTCATTTAGTCTTTATCTTACAGGACAAAATGGCAATATCGTCATCATAATTCTCTGAAACCTTAAAGTTATCTATTTCTTCCAATAATAATTTATTGAATTCGGAAATGGGATAGTCCTTGTGTTTGCATACAAATTTTTCGATTTGGCTATCCTTCAAAAACTCCCCATTTTTATTTTTAAGTTCTGTAAGACCATCCGTAAATGTTAATATAAGGGCATCTTGTTCAAGCTTTATTATTTCTTCTTCAATCTTGGGCATTTTCTCAAAAGCTCCAATAACAGTACAGCCTTCTTCAAGTCGAGTAGTCTTATCTCCTGTACATAAAATCGGTGGGTAGTGACCGGCATTTATGTATTTTAATTCCTTCTTTTGTAGATTAACTTCACAGATAAAAAAGGTAATGTACTTATCACTTTTTGTGATTCGTTTATGTACAATTTCGTTAAGAGCGAATATGAAAGTTTCCAAATCTCTAAACTGGAAAATAAGACTTTGAATAATAGCCTGAAAGTTTGCCATAAGCATAGCGGCAGCTACCCCTTTGCCGGATATGTCAGCGATACAAAAAGCAAACTTATTGTCGCTAAATTTGAAAAAATCAATATAATCACCCCCTACATTTTGATGTGGTTTGTATATACTGCCGACTTCATATTTATCGTTTTGAGGTAGGTTATCAGGAATCAACATTTGTTGAACTTCCTTTGCGAGTTTTATATCTCTATTGAGTCTTTCTTGTTCCAATTGTTGTTTGAAAAGTCTTTTGTTTTCGATGGCAACCGCAATGATATTGGTAATAGAAATGATGAATTGTATTTTGTTGAAGATATCTTCTTTTTCGGTCAATCCACCTAAAAATGCATATGCTAATGGTAATTTTTTGTGGAAAACAGGAATTATTATATCAAAATACCTTATCTCTTCCGGGTCATCTTCATTGATAGTATGCAACCTTTTATACTTGTTGAAATAGTATTCAAGATGGTCAAGATTCAATATATCTTCAGGGTTGATATTAGAAACACATTCCCATTTATTTATATTGTTGATGTACAGAGCCATCTTTTTGATACCCATTTCCCAACTTAGAAATGATTTGTACATTTGAAATAATTGTTCAGCAGGGATATTCTCATTGATAGCCTGCGTTATGGTTTGCAGACTTCTAATCTGAAGCTGCTTCAGACTTAATTCTCTCTCGAGTTTTTCTAATATTTCCAAATTTTTATCCATTTTATAAATATTGCTCGCAAGTTAGTGTTTTTAGTTTAAATTCAATACTAATAATACATTTTTTTGATGGTATATGTACGAAAACAACCAATTTTTAAAATCCTGCTATTTTTTATTGTTAAGTACAAAATCCTATGAAGGCTTAGTATATAACAAAAATCATAAGTAAATTTACTGTACAATATAAGTTAATATATATTCGTTTTAATAGTATATAAAACACCTTGTTATGAAATCACTTTTAATACTATTTTCTTTTTTTACTTTTTCTTCTTATTCTCAATCTTCAAATACCTATATTCTTAAAACTACTCGTTTTTTACCAGTATCTAATTTGGAAAAGGCTTTAAATCTTGATGAAGAAAATAAGCTGAGAGTTATATTTGAGGATTTGAATTTGTATTCTTTTGAATTATTAAATGTTAATGATAATTTGACTCGATTTTACGAAAGCAAGTTTGTTGAATTTATTGAAAAAGATGAGGAGTTGGTATTGAGGCAGATACCAAATGATGAGAAGTTTAATCAGCAGTATGCACTAAAGCAAATAAAAGCTGATAAAGCATGGGATTTTACTACGGGAGGAGTCACTTTCAATGGTGATACAATTGTGATTGCTGTGTTAGATGGAGGGTGTGATATTTTTCACGAAGATTTATTTAGTAATATTTGGATAAACAAACAGGAAATCCCAAATGATAGTATTGATAATGATGAAAATGGGTATATCGATGATTACTATGGTGTAAATATTCTCCATAAAAACGGAAATCATAGATCCAAAAATCACGGGACAAGTGTAGCTGGTATTGTTGGTGCTGTTGGCAATAATACAATAGGAATATCAGGAATAAATTGGAATGTAAAGATATTACCGGTCACAGATATATTAAGTAAAGAAAGAATTATTGAAGGATATGGCTATGTTTATAATCTACGAAAGAAATATAATGAATCAAATGGAAATGAAGGTGCATTTGTTGTTTGTGCCAACTTCTCAGGAGGAACGCCTACTCCTCAATTTCCGGAAGATAGTGAAGAAAATATGATGTGGTGTGAAGTATATGACAAACTGGGGGAAGTTGGTGTAATAAGCGTTGTCTCTACTGACAATCACCCTAGAGATATTGGTATTGAGGGAGATATGCCATCATTGTGTACTAGTGAATACTTGGTTACTGTAGCAAGTACGGATGAAAATGATAAATTTTACAGAAATAGTGCTTTTAGCAAAATTTATGTTGATATAGCTGCACCGGGAAAAAACATTTATTCTCTTGGAATTAATAATGATACTATTCCAATATTTACCGGAAATTCGGCAGCAGCACCAATGGTCGCCGGGGCTGTAGGATTGTTGTATACTCTTCCGTGTGAAGATTTCGTCAGAGAGTATCTTACTAATCCTTCAGAGCTTGCGCTTAAAGTCAAAAGTTCTATATTGAAATATACTGATAAGCACAATGATTTAAAAGAAAAAACTGTTAGTGGTGGAAGATTAAATATAGTTGAAACTTATGTAGGAATGTTAGATGAAATATGTTCTGAATTGGATTTTAGAGAAATAAAGATAAATAAAATTTATCCAAATCCAGCACATGAAGAGATCCAAATATCGTATAGCTCCAATAACTATCACAATCATAAAATAATAATATACAATAATCTCGGTCAAACTGTATACAAAGAGGTATTCAGACCATCGCCCTTTAAAATTAAAACAAAATGTATAGATGTTTCAAGATTCACAAAAGGCATTTATTATTTTTCATTAATCTCAAATAATAATTCAATAGCCAGACAGATAGTTATATATTGAGACAGAATTCTAATACCAAACCGTTATCAAGATGGTGAGATAGAAAAAGAATTAGTTATTAATCTGTCCTGATTTTAGCACTCTAACCGATTCTGATGAGTAATGAGATTTACTTACTCAATAGTGAAAGAACAGATGCATCATCATCGATGTAGTGCTTTTTAAACCGGCTTTGAAGTCAGGCTATTGCGGGCTTTCAAGCCCTAACTTTACATCTCTATTGTAATGTTTCAAATAAATTTGAAACACCTTTAAATGGTGTCGCAAATTTATTTGCGACCTTGCAGGAGCTTCTTGCAATGTATCAGTTACTATTTTTTCTTATGGTTTTTTGTACTTCTTGAGTACTCAAGGAAGAATCGAAATTGAATATCGTGGAGTAAAGAGAGTTAATAATGACATTTTCAAAAAACACTCAACGGGAATCAAAGACATCCAATATACCAATGACTGTTAACGCTGCATTGTTTTTTAATATTATGCTATAGCATTTGGCAACAACACCGTTATTTATTGTCGGGAAAAAACCATTTTGTGGAGAAGTTGGTATTATTACTTTATAAGCTTCATCGGGGACTATTTCTTTTGACCAATTGACAGGATTGTCCCAATCGGTATTTGTTCCAATCCACCTAGCTACTCCCGGTTCTAGAGCGCCCCTATAATATATACTATCGGTTCCAGGCCAGTTTAAAGAATCATAAGAAGCACCTTGGGAATAAATAGCCATATTTCTAGGCCGGTATCGCTCCCATATATAGATAGAATCATAATTTTCATTATTGATGGCAAAAGTATCTAATTTGGGATCCACCTCAAGTCCTTTGAGTTCCCAATCCACACCGGAATTTGATTGAAATTGGGAGAGGGAATCATAATTATTGCCATCTCCGAAGTTGTAAAAAAATGGGTAGGTAGTAGGTGCAAAACGATAAAATATATTTCCATCATAAAAAGCTCCATTTACAGCGCTATCTCCCCTAAATATTATTCTATCATCAAGGATCAGAAATATATTATTTAGGATATATTTTTCAGAATTACCTGAAACGGCATTGGGGCCTGATGCTGTCCATTTATATCCACTTTGTCTTGTGACAATGGTGTTGTTATATATTTTCCACCATGCAACAATATCATCACCATGTGACCCGAAAGGATCGATCACCGTCCAAATAGGCCAATTGTTTTCTCTGTAATTACCCTCTCTGCCTCCATGCTGAAAAATAGAATTATCAATAACATTGTGGTGTATAAATACATTGCCTTGATTTTGAGTATTTGTTTCGGTCAATGAAATTCCGGAACCTACACACCAAAACATGTTGTTTGCGATTTTGATATCCGAGATACCTGCCCTAAGATCAAGTGCATCATCCCGAAATCTGATAAAATGATTATTGTTAATGGTTGTATTGGAAGAACTATCTTTGATGCCTATAGCATCAAATCCATCATGGAAATAACAATTTTTTATATTAAAATGTAAGAGTTTTCCACTTATAGCTTTTGATTGAAATTCCGGATATGGTTCTGCGACTTCATAAGCTTTGTTTTT
This sequence comes from Saprospiraceae bacterium, assembly GCA_026986005.1. Classification (GTDB taxonomy): domain Bacteria; phylum Bacteroidota; class Bacteroidia; order Chitinophagales; family Saprospiraceae; genus JADJGA01. The sequence continues at coordinate 412 of JALSPK010000068.1, read as the reverse complement.
TACATCCGTCCAATAAACATTTTGAGGTAAGCCATTGTCAAATTCACACTTTGATATATCAAAATAGAACCCATCCCTAATGATAAAACCTGTATTTCCATATCTCATTTTACAATTTTCAAAAGATATATTACTACATCCGTTTCTAACATCAAAAAGATATTTTGAATATAAAAAGTTAATTCCTTTGAATTTTAAGTAATGTGCATTATCCAAATAAAACAACACTTTAGAAGAAAAGATATTGATATTATTATTATTTGGGTTAATATCAATAGGTTTCCCAACAATAGCATTGCTGTCAACATCGAATAAATCATTGGGATTTTGTTCTAATCGTATGTACAAATACCCATCCTCTTTTAGGTATATTCCCGGACCTTGATAAATAGGATTGAATCCGTCAACAGGG
>JALSPK010000067.1 GCA_026986005.1 Saprospiraceae bacterium | reverse complement strand
CTAAAGGAGAGGCTCTTCTATCAACAGCAGTTGAACCATCAAAGATTAATCAACATTCCTATGCACATGTTTGGTATAGTTATAATGGTCTTGAATGGACAAATATTTATGCTGTAAAAAAAGATATCTGGTCTGCAAAATATTTTCAATATGGACGCATTAGCTTTCCTTATAATGCAATTAAGAACAAAAATATCTATTTCTCAGGTCATGCTCTTAAAAAGATAGATAATGCTGTAATTCAGATTATTTTTGGAGTAGTATAGTTTTCAAAATAGTATTGAGATGAAAGGTTGAATTCTAAAATTCAACCCTCTTGTTTAAATCACTTTCTCTTCTCTAAGGAAAAGAAATGCGAATAATGAAGTCAATATAACCATGATTAAAGGAATAAATATATTAGTAAATAAAGAGATTGACTTCTCTTTATAGGAATGACAAGTACATTCATTATTTTGAGCAGTAGATGATAGGACAGCATGGTTACTGTAAATTCCCATATCAAGAGTATTGTCATTGGCAGTTAAATTAATATTTGTAATTTGAGCATTGTTATTGGCATTTGAGTCTAAAAGGTTATTACCTCCTTGGTTTGTTAAACTAATGTTATGGTCAGCAGGTAAATTAGCAAAAGCAATACAGTAGTTTCCTGTAACTAAGTTTGTAAATTGGTAAAGACCATTGTTCGTGGTTGTGGTAGCAATTGATGCTCCTGTACAGTTGGCATTGTCATAAAGATTAACTTCTACACCTGTTACCCCTGTTTCGTTAGCATCTTGAATTCCATTTTGATTGCTATCAAGCCAAACTCTATCTCCTAGAGCATAACGGTTTGATGGTTGAAAACCTATATCAAAACTATGATTATTTTGTCCACATAAAGAGATATCAGATGCTAATATTACTATTTTAGAATTATTATTATCAGTGATTCCATCACTATCATTTAAATTTGTATTAATTCCTTCTCCAATATTTTTCAAAGTAAGTACTCTTGTATTGAGTACTGTTTGTTTATTACTTCCTGTTGTATTAGGGATACGTATATAACACTGATTAGTATTTTTTTCAACTAAAGATGAAATACCATATCTATGACTTGCTGTTGAAGTAGCTATTGGATCATTGGAAAAAATATAGTTACCTTTTGTATCCGTTATTGCTGAAGATACACTACTATTATTACAAATAAGTTCTATTTTAACACCAGAGATACCTGTCTCATTTGCATCTTGAATTCCATTAGCATTGATATCATCCCATACTCTGTCTCCTATTTCAATAGGTGCAGGATCTGTAATTAGTTCTATATCTCCCATTCCATTTGCTTTCCAACTTAATCCATTACCTTTCGTCATGGCTGTAGCATACCAGTTATCTATAGCACCATTTCCTAGATTTAAGGTATTAACCCCTTGTGAATTCCAATAGACTCTTCTGTCTCCTGTGGGGTTTTCAGGATGAGGATCAATAACAGTAGCTAGTAGTTGATTACTTCCTTTTAAAATAGCTAATGCTCCATTAGATGATTCATGGCTACCTCCTATTCCATAATCATTAAAAAATTCATTGCTTGTAGTAGGTGGAGTGGTGTAGCTAAATTTTGAATTTGAATAATTATATTGTAAACAATTATTAGTGCCTTCCTTATAATATATACCATTTTCATAACAAATTTTTAATAGCTCTCCTGCTACATATGAAATTTCAGTTGTAGTATTTGCATCTAATATTGCAGGATAATTAAATACAGCTGATTGTACAGAATGTCTATCTAAAAATGATAAATACATATTATTATTTTTGTCAAATTCAATATCACTTAAAATAGGCTCTGAATAGTAATGAAATATAGTTCTATTATCTGATACATAGATATCTTCCCATGCCTTCCAACCTCTAAGTTCTTTCGAATAGTTGAGATCAAAAGATAATATTTCTTCAAAGCCATTTTCTGGGTGATTTAAATTGAATTTTAATACTTGTGCTGACAAATCATTTTTAGATTTAGATTCATTTGCATCACAAATAGTACCTAAATATCCTGCTCCCTCATGTATTTTTAATGCCCATGGTCGAAGATTACCATTTGTGCATACTGGTGAATTGTTTAAATCTTCAATTAAGTATTGCTTTATGATTGGTGTGGAAGAAATTAGACTAGTTGTCTCTTTAGATATATCTATTGATATAAGTCCTTTTTGATGTAGATTAACGAGCCACAATGTATTGTTATTATCATCTATATCAATTCCTCCATAGGAAATTTTTCCAACTTTAGCATAAGCATCAAAATCTACATTTGGGGTAATAGGGGAATTAGGTAATCTATAATTTGAATTACTGCTTCTATCTATATTACCTAAATCAATTGGTATAGTACTATTTAAGGGGATTAGTCCTTGTATCGAAAAATTATCCACTTTATTGTCATTGGTAGAGTTGTTTGTATAATCCACGATATAAATTGTTGAAGTATTCTCTTTTAATCCAATATGACGTTGCAACATACTTGAGATAAAGAGACGTTTTTTGTTTTTTTGGTATGCTTTTCCCCAAATTGAACCAAGTTTATCAGTACTAATGGTAGAGGTTGGAGCCAAACCCCTTCCCTGAGTCCCAATTAACCCAATACCAGGAATTGTGGTAGTAGAATAATTAGAGTTCATTCCCGTTGAATTATATTTAATAAATTGTAAACCCTGTAAGTTACTACCTCTATGAGTACCATTTTGCTGAATATTACTGACATAAGTTGGATTAGTAGTACTTGAAAAATCAGAAGGATTATGTAAATAAAATTTAATACTCTTATTTCCATCTTTAACAAATTGAACTGAACTATTATTAATATTTTGGATAGGACTCTCTTGTAGATAGTTAGGAATTTGTGAGAACTCAATTCGACTATCTTGTGTTGTGGTTAAGTTCCATGAACCATTGATATCTGTAAATGTACTAATGTTTTCTGGATAGGCAGTAACTTTAATATTTGCTACTCCTAATTCATTAGAATCTTTAGTTCCATATCTGTTAAGCTTTAAGCCATCTATTGTATTTCTAACTGGTAAGTCTTGATAGACTATACCTGAAATATTGGCTTGTATTGAGAAGGTATATAAGAAGATTAAACTAACATATATCTTAACTATTTTATTCATTGTAATTTCCTTTGACATTATGTGATGATCCTTTAAATATATTATTATATAATAAATAATATTATTATACAATAAATAATATTATTATATAATAAATAAAAACAAATAATATTTTTTTGATTATATTTTAAGTATAAAAGTAAGAAAGAGGAAATAAAGATGGTTAAAATGAGAAAATATTTTTTTAATAATCTATTTGATAATTTTATCAAATAGATTTAATTTGTAATATAAATGTGGGGGCTTATAATTTCCCATCACTTTCATCTAAAATTGATTTAATATCAAAAATAACTTTATTATCAGTTGATTTTATATTTAATTTTTTATAATTATCATGACTCACAGCCAAAACAATAGCATCGTAATCTTCAAAATTTGGTTCAGATTTTAAATCTAATTTATATTCACGTTTAACCTCTTCTTTGTCTGCCCAATAGTCACTTACTTGTACATTACACCCAAAATCTT
>JALSPK010000066.1 GCA_026986005.1 Saprospiraceae bacterium | reverse complement strand
TATAGTGCCGGGCAATGTTATTATACCGTTTATCGGTGCTATGATATAATATTTTTCCCGCCAGGCTTTTATTTGGTTCTTTAGTATGGTTTTTAGCTCGTTTAGTTCATTGAGATAGGTGCTTACTTGTTGATGTCGTTGGTCAGTTAGCTCGAGTATTTGGGTTTTTAGCTGCTCTATACGTATTTTGTTGCTTACTACTCCGCTTTTCATACTTTCCAGTTGGCGTTTGTAAGCTAGCAATTCCGCTTCCATTTTTTCTTTTTCCGAATCGCTTATTACTTGTTGATTGTGCAAGATTACATTTCGGTTGTAGTCCTTTTCTTTTATTGCGACTTCATTTTGGTATATTTTGATTTGCTTGATTTGGATTTGGTTTAGCTTTTTAATTCGCTGTATTTCTTTGTCAACTGACTTTATTTTTTGAAATACCATACTTTGGCGAAGCAGATTTTGAAAACTTTTATATTTTTGAGAGAATGTACTAACGGTATTGTTTAGTTCGCCTGTTATCAGTTTGTCTTCAAATCGAAATCGCAAATAATCCGGTATATAATCAATGGTTTCATATTTTGACAGAAAAGCTTCTACCTTGCTTATGTCTTCCGGATTGGCTGTATTTTCGATATATATCAATATTTGGTTTTTACTTACGGTATCTTTATCATCAACAAAGATTTTATCGATTTTACCTGTTGATTTGCTTATCAGGTCCACAGGTGGTTTTTTTGTGGTAATCACTACCGGAGCAGCTATCTTGTCGGGATACGAGATTATATAACTTAAAGCCATAGCTATAACCACTATTAAAGCTATAATGGTAATACCTGATCGCAATATCCATCCGGGGGGATTACCTATTAGGTCGTTTATCTCATCCGGTTGCCGTGAGATAATATTGATTGTATTGTTATTTTGGTTTGTATTTGGCATTTATTTGTTTTTAAATTTTAATGACTTTATGCACAGATACTAATTGCCCAGTTCCAACTGATTTTTTACAAGAGTATAATAGGCTCCTTGTTTTTTTACCAATTTCTTATGGTTTCCCACCTCTACTATTTTTCCGTTTTCCAGTACCACAATTTGGTCTGCATTTTTTACAGTACTCAATCTGTGTGCAACCACGACTACTGTTTTTCCCTTGAAAAACTCATTGAGATTGTCCATTATTATTCTTTCATTGTTGGCGTCAAGAGCATTTGTAGCTTCATCAAAAAATATAAATTCAGGATTTTTATATACTGCTCTTGCTATCAATAATCTTTGTTTTTGTCCTTGGCTTATCCCGTTGCCTTTTGCTCCTATCTTGGTGTTAAATCCAAGGGGAAGCGAATTGATAAATTCCATTATATTTGCTGTATTGGCTGCTTTTAATAGCTTTTGAAAATCTACATTATCATCGCTTTCCGCTATATTATTGGCAATGGTGTCCGAAAATATAAAACCGTCTTGCATCACTACGCCGCACTGTGCTCTCCATATCTTTTTGTAGATACTATCAAGGGGGATATCTCCAATATTTATCGTTCCTTTATTGAGTTTATAAAACCCGAGAAGTAATTTTACAAGTGTGGTTTTACCGCTACCGCTCATTCCAACTATTGCCGTAACTTGTCCTCTCGGTATTTTGAGATTTATATTTTTTAGTACTTTCGGGCTTATCGGAGTATAGCTAAATGCAAGATCTTCAAGTTTTAAGTCTCCGGTTGGTATATCTTTTGCTTTGATAATTTTTCTTTCTTCTTCATTTTGTTGTTCGTGTACCTCCGCCAATCTCTCAAGGCTGATTTTTGCATCTTGGGCCGATCGAATAAATCCTATTAATTGTTGAAGCGGGGCATTGAGCTGCCCTATTATATATTGTACCGCCAACATCATACCAAGTGTCATTTTACCATCCAAAACAGATGTTGCTGCAATAAAAGTTATCAATATATCTTTAAATTGATTGATAAACAAGCCTCCTGCATCTTGATATTGTGAAATTGCAAGAGATTTCATTTGCACTCTGAATAATTTTGCTTGTATATGCGCCCATTTCCACCGTCTTTTTTGTTGGCTGCCTTGAAGTTTTATTTCGGGCATTCCCTGTATTATTTCAATCAATGAATCTTGATTATCCGACATTTGTTGAAATGCCAAATAGTCTATTTCCTTTCTTCTTTTGAGGAAAAATGTTATCCAAAGTATATATAATATTGAAGAAATAATAAATATTAGAAATATTTTGACTGAATATACGAATAATACCGCTCCGAATATGACAATATTGACGATCGATAACAAAAAAGACAAACTCGAATTTGTAAGAAATGATTGAATCCTATTGTGGTCACCGATTCTTTGTAGCAAATCTCCTGTATTTTTTGAATCAAAAAATCCGAGAGGTAAATGCATCAGTTTTATTAAAAAATCCGAAATTAAACCCACATTTATACGCACGGATATATGTAAAAGTATCCAGTTTTGAATAAATCTCACTATCATACTGCTCAAAAAAAGCATTGTCTGACCGATTAATACAAGATGAATAAAATTGAGATTGCGAGTATCGATTCCAATATCCACCAAACTTTGAGTAAGAAATGGAAAAATCAATGAAAAAACCGAACCGAGTAATAATCCTAATACCAATTGAAGAAACAATTTCTTATGAGGTATCAGATAACTTTTAAGAAAATTGGTTGCGCTTAAAGGTTTATCTGCTTCATCGTCGCCTTTGTAAAATTCCAGTCCTGGTTCTAAGAGCAAGGCAATTCCCTTATCTCCATCAGATATCCACGATTTTTTAAAATCAACGTGTTTTAATTTATATTTTCCATCCGCAGGATCTGCAATCCATACATATTTTTTATTGATTTTATATACCACTACAAAGTGGTTTTGATTCCAGTGTACTATTGCCGGTAGTGGTGCTTCAATCAAAGACGGTTCGTCTTTTTTATCACTAAAAGGTATCTTTACCGCTAAAGTTCTAAATCCTATATTTTCAGCAGCCTCACTTATACCTTTAAGGCTTACTCCTTCTCTGTCGATATAGCATTTTTCCCTTAAAAACTGTAGTGAATATGATTTCCTATAGTGTTTTGCAACCATACGAAGGGTAGTTGGACCACAGTCCATTGCATCAAGTTGTTTATAGTATGGAAAGTTTATTGTTACCATTTAATAATAGAAATTGTAGGCAAATATATAATAAATAGGCAAATATGCCTAAAGCGGTGCTGTTTTTAACAATTATTTTTGCCTTGTGAAGCATATTAGGCATGAAATAGGATTAAAAAAATTTGGTGAAAATCTTCGGGAAATTAGGATAAAGAAGAATTTCACGCAAGAGAGACTTGCCAATACTGCCGATATAGAAATAAGTCAAATAAGTCGAATAGAACGAGGTATAATAAATACTAGTCTGAGTCAAGTATTTGTTATTGCCAAGGCATTAAAAGTCGATATAAAAGAATTATTTGATTTTCCCTTGGATGAGTAAAAATATAGCTCCCCCATTACGGTAATTCATTTTTATCTTCAGCGCTAACGATTCAAAAATACAGTTACAACCCGGCTGAATTGATAAGAAAGGCTGAAAATATTTTCAGTGCCCTATTTCCGGAAGGAATGGGGAACTTTAGTAAA
>JALSPK010000065.1 GCA_026986005.1 Saprospiraceae bacterium | reverse complement strand
GATTGGAATTAGTATTTTCTTTCTCAAACCGGTAAATCTTTCCGACTCTTTTATATATCTGTTTAGAGCTTTTTTTCTTGTTTTTAGCTGTTTTTTATTAGCTCCGTATGTCCATGGGTCTTTGCCTTTCCATACATTGTCATAGTCTTTTTGCAAAGATTTCATTCTTTTAAATACCGCTTTTTCTGCGAGTTTTTGATAGTCTAAGTCAATAGTCGTATATATCTTTAACCCATCCAAATAAATATTGTATTTCGTTCCGTCCGGTTTTCTGTTTTCTTCCTTATTCAATATACTCTTTACCCATTTAGCAAGTTCTGCTTTGAAGTATGGCGCATAACCTTTATAATACGCAGCTTCTTTAAAGTTGGAAGAATCCAATTCTTTTTGTTTTAGTTTATTGCATTGCTCCCCTGTAAGAAACCCATATTTTTTCATTTGATTCAGTACAACATTTCTTCTTTTTTTAGACAAGTCCGGATGTCTTTTTGGATTGTACCTGCTAGGCCATTTCAACATAGCAATCAAAGTAGCTGCTTCTTCGATAGTCAAATCTTTTTGTGGTTTGTCAAAATATGTTTTCGCAGCGGATTCTATACCATAAGAATTATATAAAAAGTCTACTTTGTTAAGGTACATTGCTAATATTTCTTCCTTAGTATACCTTTTTTCAAGCTCAATTGCGATTAGCCATTCCTGTAACTTTTGCCACAACCTTGTAATTATGTTGCTAGCTCTATCTGTAAAAAACAACTTTGCCAATTGCTGTGTAATTGTACTTGCTCCTCCCTTCTTGCCCAGATAAAAAAATGCCCTCATCGTTCCTCTTGCATCAATTCCACTATGGCTGAAAAATCTTGCATCTTCGGTTGATATCAATGCATTTACTAGTGCCGGGTTCAATTCATCAAATGTCTTCCAATCCCGATTATACCTATAATATTTTCCTATTTCTTTTTTGTTGCTATCATAAATAATTGTAGAATACTCATATTTAGGATTTTCCAATTCTGAAATATCAGGAAGTCTTGAAAACTTTACAATTATAAATATAGCCGCTACCACTAGCAGTCCGGAAATAGCTATCGCCCACATCCAAAATATATACTTTTTATTTGGGTTGGTTTTTTTGGATTTTCTTTTAGTAGCCATAAATTATTGATCAGGATTTAAATAAAGATACCGTGCTCCAAGCTTCGGGTTTTTCGATAAATAGAATTTTAGTCTTTGCCCACGTATGTTTGAATAATTCAGAATTTCTATATTTTTCTAAATATGATTGTTCCTTCCATCTACTAATGGTGAAAAATATATTTTTATTGTCTTTATCCCTGACTAATTCAATGTATTCACATCCTTCAAATTCTGCAATAGCGTTTTTTATTTGATTGAAAATATCCATAAACTCTTCTACCTTCTCCGGCAAAAACGTCATTTTAACTATCCTTGTTATCATTTTATTAAATTGTAATTGACAATAATACCAATATAACATCAAAAAGTGTTATAAATTTTCAACATTTTTTTGAAGACACTGACTTTAGCTGATGTTATAATGAAATTTCTTAAAAGTATAATGAAAAAAAATTATAATTTATTTAGCATTTTTTTAAAATTAAAATTAGCCTTACTTAATTACTCCTATTGACTAATTGACTTAAACAATATAACCAAAGTCATAATCGTTGATATCTGCGCAACTGAATCAGAAATAATCTTATTCCAATCGATGTCTTTTTCACCTTTCTCTCCTTTCTTCTTTTTCTTTTTATAATTTACTTTTATGACAGACCCTTTTCTTACTTTGGGATATATCCTAAATAATCCATAATTGAGTGTTTTAGCAATTTCGCCATTGGGATGTTCGACTATTATATTCCCCTTACTAGCATTTTTATCTACGCCTCCGGCATAATTATCTATATAGTACATAGCTCTTTTCCCTTTGTGATAAGGAACGTTAATTCCAGTTTTATTATAAGCTATTTTGTCCTTATATTTTTCATCTGCTCTTATAGCTCCTTGGATGGTTACAAAATCTCTTTGCTTTGGTACTTCAATAATATCTCCGCTTTTGAGAATATAGTTAAACTTTGAGGATTTGTTTTTTAATGCTTCTTTTAGGTTTAAAACAATAAAACCTATATTATCTTCATTTCTGTAAATCGTGGATCCTTCAGCAAAAGCCTCTTCGCTCAATCCCCCTGCTCTACTGATTACATCCGATATTTTTTCGTTATTTGAGATTAATGTATACTCCCCGGGATATCTAACCTCTCCCTTAATTGTAATCATCTTTTGCATTTCAAATTCAGGTACTGTTCTCACCATTACAATATCAAATGGCTCTAATACAAATGAAGATTTATCATTATTAGATTTTAAAATAAATTTATCCATATTTATTTTTGCAACAGTAACCTCTGTCGGCTTATTGTTTTTAATCAATACTCTTGAAACTTCGATGTTGTTAGTTGCTGCTTCCAATTTAAAACCTCCCGCCAAAACTAGCAGGTCATTTAAGGTCATTCCTTTGCCATATTGAAAAGTGTCAGGTCTGTTAACAGCACCATTAATGATGACAAATGTCTTTTCATTGAATGAATTTTCTGTGAGTACCTCGAGCTTATCAAATGGTTTTAATTTTATATTGTCCTTTGTATTAACATTTTTCATCAACTTTTGAAGATCAATCTTTATATATTGCTTTTCAAATGGCTTAAGTGGATCTTGCCTGTGCAATACAGCAATCTGTGAAGCATCCCTTGCCAATCCACCTGCCAATTTTATCGCTTCCGAAACAGTAAGTGATTCGACTGAACCATAAGTATACTTTTTAGGAACACGAACTGCTCCTTCAATGGTAATATATATATCATCAGAATATCTGTTTTTTGAGTATACCGTTAATAAATCTGTATTTTTTAGCCTAAAATCTATTCCTTTATTACCAATATTTTTTAATACTTTATCAATATTTACGCTGATATACATTTTCGTGCCATCATCATTTCTTCTTGTGACCATTGCAAAGTCTGTCTTGGCATCAGGTTTTAAACCTGCTTTTAGCAAAATATCCGATATTTTCATATTATCGGTGATTTCAAATTTCCCCGGATTGTAAACACTCCCCACCACTTTTACAAAGTTGTCAAATTCAGTAGTGATCTTATTGACAAATAAACTGTCTCCATCTTTTAAACTAAAATCCTTTAATTTTCCATTTTTATTAAATAAATCTATTTCAATAAATATTTTTTTATTATCTATATACCTTACCAATTGAATCTTGCTCTTAATAGCATCTTTTTCAAATCCACCGGCATATGATACCAATTCCTTTAATCCTTCATTTTCTTTTAACTCAAAAGTAAAATTACGCTTTATAGCACCGGAAATCGAAACCAATTTATTTGCTACCGGTACATGTATAATATCATTGTCTCCTAAAAAGAATCCACTTTTGTATTCAGGGTTTTCTAAGTATTTGTACAAATCAAACACACTGTTGTCTCCTGTTGGTTTAATTATTTTAATATACCTTACTGATGCAATATCAGTAACTCCTTGTGCATAAGTTATACCTTCAAATACTGTTTTGGTCGCTTTTGTGCTGAATGATCCCGGCTTGTTTACTTCACCGTATATAGAGATATTGATATTTCTTGATGATTCCAAAGATATATTGTAATCCCCTGTTCTAAAAACTAAATAATTTGATAATGTTTTTATTATCTTTTTTCTAGCTTTATCCAATGTTAACCCCCGTAAATAGATTCTTTTCTTGATCCCTTGTGTTTCTATCTTAATATATCCATCACGATCTATCTCAAATGTTTTATCAAATTGAGAGTTGGACCAAATAGAAATCGATACTCTATCTCCATGACCTAAAATATAGTTTTCATTGACCCTATTTAAATTTTCATTGCTATCGATAAATTTGCTCAAAATATCATGACCGTAAATTTTAGGATCATTTAAAACAATTGTATTATCTTTTTTAAAATCTTCTGTCTTTTTTTTCTCAATCTTTAAAGTATCCTTTGGCAATACTATATCTTTATTTTCATTTTCTTCTGCTGACTGAATATTAGCTTTTTTATCCTCCTCAAGTTTCTTTAATATCTTTTGAATCTCAATCAATTGCTCCGGAGTCGCATTTTCTAACTGGTCAGGATCTATTCCGTTTTCTAACAAGGCCTTACTAACTTCCTCTTCCGTCAACCCTCTTTTCTCTAATTCTTTCTGTACTTCTTCTTCAGTTGTAGGTATATTTTGACCATAAACAGAACTCCCTGTGTAAAACGTGATTATAGTAATTAATAGAAATAAAATATACTTTTTCATCCTTATATCTTTTGCATTTTTTATCTATGAAGAGGCATAAACCTCACCAAATTAATGCAAAAGTAATAATTTTTGATTAGATATTATAGAATTATATATTTAATAAATAAATATGTTTTTATCCTAAGACATTATTATAATTATATTTTTCTTATTTTCGTATTACAGTTGTGAAAGTGATTTGAAAATCATAGCGATATTCAAGATAAAACAAGCAGAAAATATTTTAAGTTATTTGCGGTTTTTGGATCTGAGTCAAATACACAAATAATCAATGAATTTGCTGCTGCAAACAATTCATTCAAAAAGATAAAAGGCAAAACTTATGATTTGATTGAGATTTTTAATAATACGAATTCTGACATAAATCTTTTGGACTTCAGTCTAACTTATGATGCCGCAAATCCTCGGAAATGGTCATTTACAACTGTCGACCTAAAAGCAAATGAGTATTTACTCTCTTCTGCTTTAAAATACTTAAAAACAACATAATATACGTTCATAGGGTTAAAACATGCATTTTTAAATAATTCATACGAAAAATTTCATTATATAAGAACTTGACAAGAAAAAGTTGTAGATATACATTTTTTTTTATAACTAATAAATACCGAATTTTTGATTTTGTTAGTAATAAAGCTTTGTATACATTTGTAAAACAGAAGCACGAAAATACTTCGATTTTATAATTACTCAATTTTTATACTATCGTGTTAATAGTGCTCTGATGAATTATAACCGATAACATATTTATTAACCAAAAACTCGAATATATGAAAATATTAAAGATGAAATTTACCGAATAAAAATTAAGACCTATTAGTTTTTAATCGGGTTGTCTGTGTCTTTTTTTTGATGCGACAAATAAGCAAATCCGAGTTTGTGTTTATTACTTATGTGATTGAGAACGCAAATACTACATTTAGATATTATATAGCACTAAATATTGCTTTTAAGCATTAGTGTTGATGGATGGTTTTATATTTTTTGATACTTAGCTATTGATTGATAGAGTCAAAGGACTTTTTCAAAACGCAGAACTTATATATTTTACTAAAAAGGGAATGTATTTATCCTTTTGTCAGTGAATTAAAAAAACGAATAAATTAAAATTAAAAAATTTTTTAACCCAAAAACTCAGTTTTATGAAAAAATTATTATTATTATTTTCTTTTGCAATGACCGTAAACTTTGCCATCGGGCAAGGTCCATTGGCTTGTAATAAGAATATACAAGTTTCAGTTGATGATCAATGTGATGCATTGATAGATCCTGATATGGTTCTAGAGGGAACCTACGCAGATTACAGTGACTACGAAGTTAGAATTTACAATGTTATGCCAAATCCGATTAATTCTCCGGGAACGGTAGCTAATCCGGTAAGCCCCGGTGACTATATCGTTGGAGTGTTTGATAAAACAAATGGCAATAATTGCTGGGGTAATATTGTCGTGAGGGACAAAATGCCTCCTACGATAGAATGTGAGTGCCCGGAAGGTGGCGCATTACCACAAGGCACTATCTTTGCCAGCCCTTTTGCAGAATCATTTTCATTGACAGATGAATCCGCGGAATTACCTGCAGATTGTGATTTGATAGCTGCAGCACTAGGAATGGAGGACGGTAACCATTACTATGATGTTTATGCAATTAATGTTTCATCACCCGGAACTTATACTTTCACGGGTACAGATGATAACAATAAGTTGTTGATTGGAATTTTAGATGCTGAACTTGATCCTTCAAGTTCATGTGCAGATGTTACTTCTCATTTGGTTGGTCAATTTGATGAAGCAAATCAAGTTGCATTTGATGGTACAGCAACATTACAAACAGCTACTACATATTATGTTGTGTTATCTGATTTGGATGCTGATTATGTTGGTAATTACAATTTCAGTATCGCTGCACCTGCAGGAGCAGAAGTCACAATGGCTGAAGCTTTTTACAACTCCAAATGTGTTTATGACGGTTGTTTTGAAGAGGGTGTAAATTACAACTTCCCTTTAGCAACTGCTAATGATAACTGTCAGGCTACATTGAAATGGACAGAAACAGTAACTGATGGACCTGATTGTGGTACATACTTAGTTAAAAGAGAATATACGGCTACAGATAATGGAGGTATGACGGCATCATGTACCTCAGAGTATTTTTTCAAAGGAGTAGATATTAACAATTTGGAATGGCCAAAAAATTGGGATGGTCTGCCTGGAAATCATGATATGATTGAATGTAGTAGCGACTATGCAACTGACGTAGCAGGAAATCCACACCCAAGTTACACAGGTTACCCTAGTGGATATAACAATGCATGTGGAACCATTGAAGTATTCTATACAGATAGAGTATATACAAAGGCTGATGGAGTACCTTGTGGCACAAAAATATTAAGATATTGGACTTTAGTTGATGATTGTACAGGTATAGTATATGAAAAAACACAAATAATAAGAATTACTGATACTACAGCACCTACATTTTTGGATCCAAGCGATATAACAGCTAAAACCAAAGCATACGAATGTAATGCAAATGTACCAATACCTCCGTTACATCACCTAAATGATAACTGTGATGCAAATCCTCAATGGTGGGTTACATCAACAGAAGGAATAGTAGTAGGAGATACAAATAATAATGGCGTTGTTGATGCCGGTGAAAATTGGTTTGTCAATAATTTACCATTAGGAGATTATAAAGTTTGTTATCATGTAAAAGATGATTGTGGAAATGAAGATGTTTATTGCGTAAACGTGACCGTATTTGACGGAGTTCCTCCGATTCCTGTTTGTGAGCAACACAAGCAAGTTAGTATTACAGCAATGGGAAATGCAAAAGTATTTGCACATAGTTTTGATTCAGGATCATTTGATAACTGTAATCCAGTATACTTTAAGGTGTTAAGAGTAAATGATGATTTGGAATATGATGGAGGTTGTTCTGATCTCAATGGAGACGACAAGCCCAATACCCAAGCTATAGATGTATGGTATGATGATGAAGTTTTCTTCTGTTGTGATGATGTAAACAGCGGAATAATGGTATCATTAAGAGTATTTGACCAAGATCCCGGTAATGGACCGGTCAATCCTAATAGAATGACTGGAAATGGAGATTTAGTAGGGCACTACAATGATTGTTGGAGTGTAGTTAACCTTGAGTGTAAAATTCCTCCGGTATTGGACTGTCCTCCTGTTACTGTATCATGCGAGGAGAGTTTGGATCCTGATGTCAATACTAAATTATTACCAAATGTAATCAGTGTATGCGGTTATGATTTAACATATACTGACAAAAGAAATTTAGGAGTATGTGGAGCAAAGATAACAAGAACATGGACTGCTACCGGATGCAGTAAAAGTACAACATGTAGACAAAAGATTACAGTTGAGTCAACGGAGCCTTTTGATCCTTGTTCAATAGTATTCCCTAAAGATGTTCGAGCAGATTGTTCTAATGAATTGAATGATGGTGGAGAGCCTACATGGAACGAAAATCCTTGTAATGTTGTAACAGCAGAAATTGTTAAAGAAGATACATTTAGATTTGTAGATGGCGCATGTTACAAAATAGTAAGAGAATGGGCTGTTGTAGACTGGTGTGTATATGAAGCAAATACTGGAGCGGAATTCAATGTAGATGAAATATACGGAAGAAAATTAGCTTGCAAGAATTTGGTAGAAGATGGATACTATAGATATACTCAAATCCTTATGGTAACAGATTCAGAAACACCTGTTATTGATGTTACAGATCAGTGTTTTGCATCTACTGATTGTTATGCTTACGACTTGAAGATATTTGCACATGCATCAGATTCATGTAATGTGTCACAGAAATTTAACTGGAAATATATTGTTACAAATATGGATACATGGGAAACAATCCAATATTCATACAATTATACTCCTAAGCCTGCACAGGGTGTTAAAGGTAATAAATACAAAGATAATCTTGACGGAGCTGTAGATGCTTACTTGGTATTATTGGAAGGTTTACCTGTTGGAAATTATAGAGTTACTTGGACTGTAGGAGATGGTTGTGGTAATGCGACAAGTAAAAATCAATTCTTTACAGTTGCAGATAAGAAACCACCTACGCCTCTATTAGTAGATTTGGCGACAGCATTAATGGCAAATGGTATGGTAGAGTTAACAGCGAGGTCATTTGATAAAGGTGGTTGTGAAAACGGATGTTTATCATCATATGATAACTGTACGCCTAAGACCGGATTGTACTTCACATTCTCTCCTTTCTTGCCTAAACTTGATGTAGAGCCATTGAAATGGGAACATCAATTAAGTCAATATGGAATGAATTTCTTTGACCCTGCAACAGGTTTGATAAGTACATTTGCTAAATATGCAGACGGTGATGCCGATGCTTGGATTGCGGCAAGTCACACTTCACAAAGAAGATATCTATGTGATTATGTTCAAAATGCGAATTACACAAAAACTATTCAAGTATATGTTTGGGATGTGTTTGCTAACAACAACTCTTGTGATGATGGAAATTATGATTTTGCAAGTGTAGAAATTAATTTCAATCACTGTGCAACTGATCCACATCCACTTGTGTCAGGTACAGTTAAAATGAAAGGTGATTCGGAGTTTTTTGAAGGAATGAAAATGACGGCTTCCAATATTGAAAATGAAAAAAATGTGATGACTAATGAGAATGGTGTGTTCACATTTAGTTTGGAAGATGATAATTATACAGTTAGTGGGTCTAGAGATGTTGAGTACTTGAATGGCGTTACTACCCTAGACATCGTATTGATCCAAAAGCATCTGTTAGGAATTAAATATATTACTAACCCTTATTACTTGATGGCTGCAGATGTTAATAAGAGTGGTTCGATATCCGCTTCGGATATATTGCAGTTGAGAAAATTGATACTTGGAACTAATAATGACTTCCAAAATAACTCTTGGGTTGCTATTTCGTCTGATTATCAATTCAATAATCCTAGTAAGTCTTATCTTGAATTAGATAAAGCAGGTAAAAAACAGATTTCAGTAAATAATGCTAGTATCAATAATTTGGACTTTATAGCTATTAAGATTGGAGATATTAATGGAAGTGCAAATAAATTGGAAACCAGAAGTGCAAATAGTGTGAAGCTAGTTGTTGACAATATTAAAGCATCCGAAAATGAAACAGTAGAAGTGCCGTTTTATGCAAAAGACTTTAATGAAGTATACGGCTTACAATTTACTATGAACATTTCCAACTCAGATATTGAAGAGATTAATCCTGGTGCGATTAATGTAGATAGAGATAATGTTAATTTGGTAAACAACAATATGGTGTTAAGTTGGGACAATGCACAAGGGGTTAGTGTTAAAGATGGAGAAGTCTTATTTACTTTAACTATCAAATCACATTCTCAAAATAGCCTTAAAGGAATCATTAATATTAATGATGACGTAGCAAGGTCAGAAGCTTATACAAGTTCAGCGCTTGATGTCAATTCGATATCACTTGAATTTAGAAATGAAAATAATGTTTACACATTGTATCAGAATGAGCCAAATCCATTTACAAATGAAACAGTAATTGGTTTTGATTTACCAAAAGAATCAGACTATACAATGACTATTTACGATGTTACGGGAAAAGTTGTAAAAACTTACAAAGAATACGGGAATGCTGGATATAACAACCTTAAAATATCCAACAAGGAGCTTAATACGGTAGGTGTACTGTATTACAGATTAGAATCCGGAGATTACACTGCTACCAGGAAGATGATTATGATTAAATAATCTTCCATTGTAGCCGAATAAAATCGGTTTTTGGGATAGCCTCTCTTCTGCAAAGAAGAGGGGCTTTTTCTCTAAATTGCACTTTTATCGAAAGTTTTTAAGTTTTTGTATATTTAAAATTGATTATTTGCAGTTTAATTTATAAATTTGTTTCAAATATCTTAACTATATGAATAATTTTCAATTCAAATCATATAATAAATCGAATAGCTGGCTGGGACTTATTCTGGTTTTTGTAGTGGTTTTTCTTATATATATCATCATTCAAAGCATTTATAAATTATTCTTAATACTAGCGCCGGTATTCCTTCTTCTTGCTGCAATCTTAGATTACAGAGTTTTGATGAAATTCGGGATAGTTATTTATGAATTGCTTCGATACAGAACCGTGTTGGGAATTCTTGCGGTTATATTTACTGTGATTGGATTTCCTTTTGTATCGGCTGCTCTTTTTTTTAATGCTTTTATGAATTTTAAAACTAAAAGAAAAAGCAAGAAAAAATATATTGAATATGAAGAGGTAGATGATTCTGATGCGGAAATATTAAATCTTGACGAATTTAAGAAAAAAGTTAAAGTCAACGATTATGAAGATCTATTTGAGTAATTTTTGATATCATGATTGTGCAGATACTTCACTTTGCATCGCTCGCTATCCTATTCCTATATATTTCATTGATGGTTTTTTATTGGTTTCATTGGACAAAAACAAAACAGGATAGGGGGGTAGTCCCTATAAAAAACGCTCCCTCCATATCTGTAGTCATTGTCGGAAGAAATGAAGCCAAAAATCTGATGAGTTGTGTCGATAGCATTATTTCAAATGATTATCCAAAATCACAATTTGAAGTACTATACATCGATGACTTCTCTACAGACAATTCAATAGAAATACTAAAGGCTATAAATTTTGAAAACTTCAACTTTTTTAAACTCAAGGATTTTATCGGAGATAATAAGATTATTAACTATAAAAAAACCGCTATTGAATTTGCTGTTTCAAAAGCTATCGGTGACATTATATTGCAAACAGATGCAGATACAATAGTCGGGGAAAAATGGATTTTATCTCACGCTAATAAATACTCAAGCGATAAAATTAATTTCATCACAGGTCCTGTATTATTCAAATCAGGTAATAGCAGTTTAGAAGAGTTTCAAAAATATGATTTTTTAGCCACAATGGGAGTTACTTGTGCCGGTATCAATTCAGGGCTGCACTATATGGCTAACGGAGCAAATATGAGTTATAGAAAAGGCATAAGCACAAAATCTAATTCAAATTATGCTTCCGGTGACGATATGTTTTTAGTACAAAAAATAGCAAAGGATCATCCTAATTCTATTGGCTTTTTAAAAAATAAAGACGCTATCGTTTATACTTATCCGGAAAGTACAATTAAAGAATTTATAAATCAGAGATTGAGGTGGGCTACCAAAACAAAAGCATACGAAAGCCCAAATATGAAATATATTGTGATATTGATATTTGTTACAAACTTGTTAATCCTCTCTAATATAATTGCAATTCTCTTTTTGAAAACCGATCAATTATATTTCGCAATATCGTTGGTGTTATTTAAATTGATTGTCGATTCTATTTTTATAAAATCGATAGCTTCCTTTTTTGAAGAAAAGATTAGCGCTATAGAAATGTTTATTGCATTATTGAAATATCCTATATACATTGTATTTATAGGCGTGCTGAGCCTATTCAAAAACAAATACCAATGGAAATCAAGAATAGTAAAATAAATAAAAGGCAGTAGTGATACTGCCTTTTTCGTTGACAGTCACTATTTAGTGTCTGTCTATAAAGTGCTTGATTTCTGAAAAATAATGATTTTCGATGAGATTTTTATCTTTCTTATAATTAGTAATCTTCTTTGATAACTTTACCTACATAATTGTAATAATCATTGTATATTTTTACTGCATAAACACCATTATTCAACCCGCTCAAATCCAATTTATTCATCCCTTCTTTTATGATTTTTGAAACAATCTTTCTTCCTCTTAAGTCATATACCTCAAGATTAAATTTCCCGACTTGGTCTATACTTATGCTTATTACATTACTCGTTGGGTTTGGAAATAGTCGTACCGTTTTTTCAAATACTTCATCAACTTTGACATTACTATCACTTTCTATATTGAATGAAGTTATACCAATAGCACCACCTTCGCCATCAATAACTGTAAAATAAAATTTGTCAAAAACCTTTTCATTACCCGGATAAAGGAGGTTAATCTTGCCGTTATCAATATCAGATTGTGTGAATTGATCTCCTATAAATAATTGTTGATTGTCTTTAAATAATGAGCAATAAAAAGGTTCCTTCACTACTGTATACGTTAATTCACTTGCCGTATTATTACCATCGGTTACCTTCAAATCGCCGGAACTTATCGCCCAATGTCTGTTATAAGGGACTTTCAGTAGGTTATTGTTTATTAATACCGGGTTTATCAATTCTACTTTTGAACAAACAATAAGTGAAAATTGCTTTAAAGTACCACTTTGCTGAGATTTATTATCTTTAACCAATAATTTCCATTCACCTTTTCCATTTTTCCCATTGAGTTTAGAAAGAGGTGAATCAGGTTTAAATACTCCTTTTGGTGGGGATTTAACTTTATAATAAGCTTGATCATCAAAACTCATGTCAAAAGCTCCTTGATAATTAAAAGACCTGTTTCTAAAAAGTAATATAGTGTCGTTACTAGGAGCAACCAAGGAAGCAGAAATCTCTTTAAACCATTTGTGATTTCCAGTCATTTTAGGGGTTACATCAGTTATCTCTATATCCTCATCAATGAAAATAGAAGAATGAGTAACCTCTTTTGAATTTATTATTCTAGGAATTTCTTCCGAATTGTACTTCTTGCAATCTGTCGCAAAAGTAGAAAAAGTATAAATGGTATCAGGATTTATTATACCGCAAATATTACCATACTCCAATTTCCAGTAGTATAATGTTGAGTACTCTAATAATTCTGTTGGTTGGTAAAATGTATCGGTTAAGTAAGTTCGTACTAAAGTTTCTCCTTCGGGAAACGATGGGTTAGACGATAAATAAAAGTTTACATAATCGTAAGCATTACCTTTTCTCCATCTGAAAACAGGATTTTGAAATTGACCTGTGCTTCCTACTTCAGGGCTGACTATTTCAACATTTTTGTAAGTATTGGAATAAAAATCCCAATCAATAGGTCTCTTTACTGTGTCTCCTTTTGTCGAAATTCCTAATACAAATGCTTCATAATACCCATCTTCTGCCACATCACTAAAATCAAAAGTGATATTTGTCGATTCTCCAGGCTTAACAATATTAGGATTTATTTGATATGTTGTGTTTTCGGGCAATCCAATTATTTCAAATCTTATTGAGTCTTCAAAACCATTAAAACCTCGTGTAGTTATTTTTACCTCCGGAGAATATGGTAAGCAGATTCTGCCTGATATTTCATCAAGGTCAAAGAGAAAACTTGTATCTTCCCTTTCTCTAATTTTCAGATTGTAGTTACATACATCAAGAAAAATATTATTAGAAGCCTTCACCATAATCCTTGCCTTTGAAGTTATTGAGTCAGGGATATAAACTATTTCCGAGCCATCGTTTGGTGTTTGGTATTTGAGAGTGTATGGATAAGTATATCCCTGGTCCAAAGATAAAAACACATCTACTTTTTGACAATTTACAAGGTCATTATCTGTGTTTGCAACATCCCATTTGACTTCTACCGGTTCCCCTACTCTGAACGTCAAAAAATTATTAGGGTATTTTACTAAGAATGGGCCTGAGGTTTCATCTGCTTTAAAACTGACATCTGCCCAATCTGTACCTCCGGCATCTTTATGGTTGTCTCTGGCAATAAATCTAAAAGTTAAATCTCTATCATATGATGGCAACAGTTCTGAATTATTACTTTGATTGTATAGTAAGTCATATAAATTTGGAAAATACCTGACAGGATTAGAAGAAACTTCTCTCGCTGTAAATATTGGAGCATTATCAATTGGATTTCCTATAGGAGATTGAGGCCCTACATCCATTTGCTCCCATGAGTATGATAATTCGTCTCCTTCACAATCATCGGCACTCCCTTCTAATACAAAAGGGGTTTGAATAGGTATATAAAATCCATTAGAATAATTGATACTAACTTCGGGTGCGGTATTATCTGAAGCTATTTTTTCTGCACATTTTTTACCTCCTCCCTCTCTTGAATAATATTTTATTTGCTGTACACTAAAAGAGTGAAACGTCTCTAAACATTTGTAATCAACATTATTTGGTCCACACAATCCACAGTATGCCATTATTGTTGTACCTCCCCCGGGTTCAAAACCGGAACCTGATTCATTTCCATTACAGTTATTAAATGTATGAACCGCACTAAATTGGTGACCCATTTCGTGGCATGTGACATTAGTAACTATATAATCTAGATTATTGGAATAATGACAAGTTACGCCCATAGCTTTAAAAGACTGACATACAGCTCCCAGTCGAGCTATTCCACCGACATCATTACAACTATTTGTGAATATATGCCCTATGTCATAAGAATTCATCGCTATTCTATTGTTTACCGCATCAAAATTTTCACCCAAAAGAGCACCTCCTGTTTTAGGGTTGTCAAAAGGATCAGTATCAGGATCCAACCAAATCAAAGTATCGTTATTATTTATTAAATTGAGATGAATAGCAAATTCATTTTCGTATATTTGGTTTATTCTATTTACTGAAGTGACCATATCTGAAAGAGCTTTTTCCTTAGTACCTCCATGCCTTTGTCCCCATTCCCCTGTACATGATAATGCCAGCCTGTAATTGTATTGTTTTACTGAATCACATTGCGATGCTTCTCGAAATTCAAGAAGTTCATCCGGAAAATTGATGTCGCTTAAATTGGTGCTATCTCTAAAGACAATATCATCTTCTTCAAGACCACAGGTCAAATTAATATCACTTATATCAACTTTATAATTACTCGTATAATAACTTATATAATAATCTTTGATACCTTCAGCATAGGGATCTATATAAATGTTTCCTCTTTTGTCATATATCGAGGCATAAAATCCATTTGCACCTATATTAAATCTTATATTTACCTTTTTATTATTGTGTGCAATGCCCTTGTATGAAGTTATGTTTGGGTATTTTTCAGCTAACTTTTTCATCATAACCGGGGACTTAACCACATCAAATAACATATTGCTACCATCTGGCATTGGTATATATAAAGGAATAGATTTACTTTCTTTATTAAATTGAATCGGTGCATCTTTTAAATAATTAACCAATTTATTAATGTTTAAATGTGACGCAACATAATCTATTGGGATTACTCCTCGGTCTGCATCTCTATCCAAAATAATCGAGCTTTCATCAACGGTTCGCCAAAAGTCTTGAGCAGATAAATTAATAGCAACAATAGCAAAAAATACAAGTAAGATTTTTTTCATAATACAAATACATTTATTAGGATTTATTAAATAGTTAAATCCATATTATACAAATTATTTACAGACCACTTAAAATAATTTAGTAGTCATTATTAAAGAATAACGATATTTTTTTAAATATGTATACGTAAAACTATTTTATTTTTAAATTTTAATGATTTTATGGGCAGACACTATAATAATGTGCCTACTTGATTATTATTTTTCAATTTATTTCGAAATAATACCTAAAATCTTATTTTTTTTATAGATTTGGATTTGGTTTTTTTAAATGTATCAATTGTAAAAAGAAAAACAATAAACTATGAGAAGAGTACTAATACCTACGGATTTTTCAAAAGTATCAAAAAACGCAATAGTTTATGCTCTAAATCTTTATAAAAACACACAAAGTTCTTTTACTATAATTCATGTATATCAGCCGTCGATTGATACGATTCAACACGAGATAGTAGATACTTCTTTAGGATTACATGCTGTAAAAAAAGATAATATGAATCAATTGCTATTATCAATATTATCTCTCTCGGAGGAATGTAATATTGAGCTTGATTCTTCACTTGAAATCGGATTCACTATTGAAACAATCGTAAAAATGTCAAACGATTTTGACATAATAGTCATGGGTTCGACCGGCTCCAATAATATAATCAATAATTTTTTCGGAGGAATATCTACCGGTGTTGCATCAAAATCAAAATGTCCCGTTTTATTAATACCCGGAAATATTAACTTTAAACCTCTGCAAAACGTTCTGTATGCTTTTAATATAAAAAAATTAGAAGAAGAAGTCTTAAAAAGTGTTGTGGACTTTGCATTGAGAAATAATTCTACATTGCATTTTGTTCATATATCTAATGCGACTAACAAAAATGATTATTTTTCTAAATTGCCTGATATTAAAAAAGTAAGTTATACTACTAGCAGTATAAGAACAGGTTCGTTTACTAAAGATATAAATAAATGTATAAAAGATAAGAATATAGACTTATTGATTATGGCAACAAAACACAGAAAGTTTTGGGACAAATTATTTCACAAAAGCTTCACAAAAAAATTAGCTATTAGCGCTTCAATTCCTCTTTTGGTTTATCATAAAAAATAAATTTAAATAAAATCTCAATAAATTATAAAAATTTATATTTCGTAACACAAAGAAATACACGCGAATATAAATTGCAAAATCTACTAAACTAAAATATACCTAGATTGATTTAACTTCACATATAAATATTAGTTATATATTTGCATTGTGATAATAAGAAAACTATACATTATTGGAATAAATATTTGAATTGATAACTGAGAAGATTGATTCTATTTATATTTTAAGCCAATGTTTCCAACCTGTGTGATTTAATGATATTAGAGTATTGTTATATCAAATTAGTGATATTATAAAATAGTTTTTTAGTAAGAAATTGAGTAGTCTTTGAAATGGGTACTTATATACATATTCTGCTAAAAAAATTATTAACGACTAGTTTGATATAAGTTGATGTCAATGTAGATATATAATTGTATCCATTGATTTATCAACGTATAGAATTGCAAACTAAGAAAACTACATATTTTGAATTGAGGTGAGTGTTATGTGGAGATATTTTATTGAGTATTGTTCTAGGTTTATACTTTGACAGATGACGGTCTGAATGAGTATATAATTTAGAATGTGTTTCCCTGATGTACAGCGGGGGGCTTGATGTATTTTTACATGACATAGAATCAGTTCAGCCAACCAAAATGGTTTCATTAATTTGGAATGTAGTATGATGATAGTAAGGTAATGGTTTTGCCATTGCTTGGATTTTAATTATTTAACTCAAAAAATTTGAAATGAATTATTTGGGATTTGTATGCCAATGGTTATTGGTGAATTTGCATCCCTCATAACAGTATTTTTTAACTTAAAACAATGGTTCTCATGAAGAAAACGAATTTTACAAAACCCAGATTAGTGAAGAACTGGCTTATAACAGTAGCCTTTTTGTTCACATTTTTTAATGTTGCACAGTTAAGTGCACAAGGTTGTCAACTTAATGCAGAGGATTTCGTTCACGTTATTCTCAGTAATGACAATTGTGAAGCAATGCTTATGCAGCAAATGTTCTTAACAGATGACGGTGCAAAGTGTACTGTTGCTGATCATTATGAATTTGAAGTAAGAGCGGCAGATATGACTACAGTATTGATACCGATGAGTCAGAGTGTGGTATTAGATTACACATATATTGGTGGTCCATATTGGGTATTTATAGAAGCTCATGACCCTGCTCACAACTTATTGAATAGTGCAATGGTACAATTTGATGTTTCAGACAAGATGGCTCCGGTATTTGATTGTCCAACGGATACTATAGATATAAAGTGTTATGATCAAGAAGCATTCGTACCGGTTGCATCTGATAACTGTACACCGGCAAACCTTCTTAATATAGTTAAGATAGATGACAAGATATGGGACAATGATTGTTCTGATCCAACAATAGATCCTCTTGTAAACAGAATAATAGACAGAAGTTTTATTGCTATTGATCAATCGGGCAATCAGTCTGATACCTGTAGTGTTGTTATTAGAGTTAGTGGTCTAAATCAGTTTGAACTTAGTACTATGGTAAGATGGCCGGATGATTTAGTACAGGCACATGGTAATGCAATATCTTGTAAAGATGCAGATAATTATAAAGATTCAAATGGAGATTTCGATCCAAACAAAACCGGATGGCCTTCTTTGGTATATCCTGATAATTATCCTACTGCTTTTGAAACAGCTCATGCTGATTTCCTAGATACTGTTGTTTTAGACAACAATTGCAATTTTGCATGTAAAGTAGCTGCTACATATGTAGACATTACTATTAATACATGCCCTACTTGTATCGAAAAAGTATTGAGGACTTGGTCTGTAACGGAACAAACATGTAATTATCCATGGTTACTTACTTTCCCCAATTTCCAAACAATAGAGGTCGTAGATACAATACCACCTGTAATAGTTTGTCCGGATAATGAAACAATAACTACAAATACGATTGCAAACTTTGATCCAACAAGTGCAGGAGCACTTGATTGTGGAGCTAGGTATACATTCCCTGTGCCAACGATAACTGATGAGTGTCACTCATATACAGTTTATACTATTGCTGTCATGAATGATTTGGGACATCCTGTAATGTTTGCAGATACTAATGAAACAAAGCATGCTATAACTAGAGATCTTCCTTTGGGAGTGAATACCGTAACTTATACTGCTTATGACAATTGCGGAAACAAAACAGAGTGTGAATGGACTGTAACTGTGGAGGACAATACTCCTCCTGTAGCGGTTTGTCAACAATTTACAACTGTTTCATTGACATACGATGGTGAAGCTCAAATATTTGCACCATCATTTGATAGTGGTTCATATGATGACTGTTCAATTGATAATTTTGGAGTAAGAAGAATGGATAATAAAATAGATTGTGAAGGACATGTTGATCTTAATAACAAACATTTCTTTGATTATGTTACATTCTGTTGTGATGATATCGCTGATAATCCTATTACAGTGATAATGAGAGTTTGGGATAAAGGAGGAAGATACAATGACTGTATGGTGCAAGTAACAGTACAAGACAAATTGCCTCCACAAATCACTTGTCCTCCAAATATATGTGTAGATTGTGAGTACCCATTTGTACTTGATAAGACAGGACTAGCAGAAGCTTTTGGTACGGTAGTACAAGGATATGACAATAGAGAAACACATACAATTAATGGAGAATATGGTTCACTTGCTTATTATGATACCGGTCTTCAAGATTGGAGTTGTAATACGGCGGTAAAGGATTTTAAATTCAAAGACGGATGGTCAAGAGATAATTGTAATCTAACTATGGATGAGGGTTACACCGATAATAGAGATCAATGTAATAATGGCAATATTGTTAGAACATTCACTGTATCTGATCCTAACGGTACGGTACATTGTACTCAAATAATACACTTCTATAATCCTAATCCTTTTAATAAAAAAGATATTACATGGCCTATAGATGTTACTGTTACAGGTTGTGCTAACGAAGCTGCTTACGGTCCTGATATAACAGGATGGCCTGTACTAAGAGAAGACAACTGTGATTTGGTAGCAGCAAACTACAAAGATGATGTATTCCATTTCAATGATGACAATTTTGATGCTGAATCAGTATGTTTCAAGATAATCAGACATTGGACGGTAATGGATTGGTGTCAAAAAGATAAAGATGGTAGATTTTTAACATGGGGATGGGATCAAGTGATAATGATAAGTGAAACAGAAGCTCCTGTATTTACTACTACTTGTGAGGACAAAGAAACATGTACTTACGATACGGAATGTGAAAAAGGATACATTGAGTTATCAATGTCAGCACATGATGGATGTACTTTGGATGAAAACTTAAAATGGAGATATCAAGTATACTCATACAATACTGCTACAAGCTCTTTCGACATATTAATAAAGGACTCAAAATTATTCCCTGGAAATTCTTCAATAATTTCAGGAGCGACAGCTTCAGCCAGCGGAGATTATCCAATAGGAAAACACAGAATAGTATGGACAGTATGGGATCAGTGTGGTAATAGAGCAGTTTGTGATAAATTCTTTACTATCAAAAACTGTAAGAAACCTACACCTAGATGTATAGATCATATAGTGATAGAGATGATGCCTTTAGATGCAGGTACAGATGGTATTGCAGATTGGGCTATGATAGAGGTTGGTGCTCAGCTTATTGAGGTGTGTTGTGCAAAATCATCACATCCATGTGGATATCCATTGAAGTATTCATTTAGTGCTGACACTAATGATGTGAAGAGGACATATTACTGTGGAAATGATAATGCAGATACATCTTGGTACTCAGTTGATCCTGCGGTTGGACATCTTGAGCCAATCGAAATGTGGGTAACTGCAATATTGCCTGACGGAACGATAACACAGGATAATTGTGTGACAAATATAGACTTCCAAGACAACAACAAAGCTTGTGATGCTCCTGATGGTTTGGTTAGTGTTTCAGGTATGGTAACTACCACAAATGATGAGCCTATTACTGATGTTAAAGTAAAATTGGAAGGCAGCGAATATGCTCCTCAAAATACAAGCTCAAACGGTGCATTTGAATTTGATGTGGATTCAGACAAAAACTACAACTTGACATTGGAAAAAGATGGAAATGATATAGGTGGTGTTACTACTTTAGATATCGTATTGATTCAAAAACATTTGTTAGGAATTAAGAAGTTTACTAGTCCTTACCAATTTTTAGCAGCGAATGTTAAAAATGATGATAAGGTTACTGCATCAGATATATTGAAATTAAGAAAATTGATTTTGGGAAGTATTGATGATTTGGGCGACTCTTGGATGTTTTTACCAAAAGGATATACATTCTCAAATCCGGCAAAACCAATGGCTGATCAAATACCAAACGGAGAGGCCATCAACACTACCGATGATGTATTCGTAAACTATTACGGAATTAAGATGGGAGATGTGAATATGTCATTTGATGTACTTGAAACTAGAAGTTCTGATGATTTAGTACTTTCTGTTGATGATATGAGCATTCAACCAGGACAAATTGAAGTGCCTGTCTATGCGGATGATTTCAATAATATCGAAGGATTCCAATATACTGTTCAATTTGATGCAAATGCTATGAGTTTTGAAGGAATTGAGTCAGGTGTTATCAATGTAGATAATTCTAACGTTGGTACAGCTAGAGTGACAAATGGTAAGTTGACAATGAGTTGGAGTAGAGCTAACGAAACGATATCAAATACTAATGAACCGTTATTTACACTTAAGTTCAATGCTTTAAGTAACGCAAACTTGAAAGATGTATTGAGCATCAACTCAAGCGTTACATCAAAAGAGGCTTACAACAGCAATTTGGAAGTAATGGATGTAAAATTGAATTTCAGAGGTTCTGATGTGAATGCATTTGAGTTGTATCAAAATACACCAAACCCATTCTCAACTTATACTGATATAAGCTTTAACTTACCTGAAAAGTCAAATGGTACAATGAGTATCTACGACTTAACAGGAAAAGTATTAAAAGTGATATCTCAAGATTTTGAGAAAGGAATGAATACTGTAAGAATTAAGAAATCTGATTTGAATGTTTCAGGAGTACTGTATTACAGACTTGAAACAGGTGACTTTACAGCTACAAAGAAGATGATATTAATTAAATAAGATATAGTTGAAGTTGCCGGTCTAAATTTGTAGACCGGCAATCTTTAACCAAAGATTTGTTTACTGTTTTTGGGATGGGCTCCTCTTCAAAAAGTTGAAGGGAGAGTCTTTTTTTATGTACACTTTTCATTGTTTTCTTGTTGACACTAACTAGTGTCTGTCCACAAAGTCATTAAAATTTAAAAATTATCTTTTTGCGATATTTTCACTTTATTCAAATTACTGATGCTAAGGCATCACTAATCCTCAGAAAGGCAAAACTCTCATCAAAAATCTATATTTTTCAAAAATCAAGCACTTTATAGACAGACACTAACTAGTGTCTGTCCACAAAGTCATTAAAATTTAAAAATAATCTTTTTGCGATATTTTTACTTTATTCAAATTACTGATGCTAAGGCATCACTAATCCTCAGAAAGACAAAAATCTCATCTAAAATCTATATTTTTCAAAAATCAAGCACTTTATAGACATACACTAACTACCTTTGTGAATTGTATAACTAAAATTAAATTTTTTGATAATATGAAATATCCCGTGTTTTATGAAAATGTACCTCCGATAAAGCTTTATGATCCACTTAGTGATTTTTTAGGAGCAATTGAAGAAGGTATAGTACAAATTGATTATATAGATGTAGTGAAATTTGCCGGACATTCTTGCCCGACAGTAGCAGGAGCGTATATAATGAGTCTAATGGCAATAAATCATTTTTCAGAAAAAGGAAGATTGGTGAAGAGGGGAGAGATAAAAATCATTGCAAAAGGACCAAAAGAAGGGGGAACTAACGGAGTTACAGCCAATGTAGCTGCATATATTTGTGGCGTTAATGACGAAAGTGGTTTTGCCGGAATAGCAGGTAAAATGAATAGAAAAAACAAGCTGGTTTATAATGATATTTTAGATTGTGATCTTGAATTTGAATATGAAAACAAATCGATTAAATTAACTTATGACCCATCACCAATTAAGGCTGATGAAAAATTGTTTCCATTATTACAAAAGCAACTTAAAGGGTTAGCTTCAGAAAGTGAACAAAAGTTGTTTAAAAAACTATGGCAAAACAGAGTCAAGGATATTCTTTTAAACAAAGACAATTATCAGAATATAATGTTAATTAAAAGTAATAAATTCTTATGATTTCCAGAACTGTATTACAGACCGATTTTAACGCATTGGCACATAATGTAGATGTGTATAAATCGTTTTTAAATCCAAGTACAAAACTGTGTGCAGTTATAAAAGCATCGGGTTATGGGTCGAGTGACGTAAAACTTGCGGAGTTTTATGAAGAAAGGGGTGTTGATTTTCTCGCTGTTGCATATACCGACGAAGGTATAAAGCTGAGAAAGCACGGTATCTCTTCATCTATATTGGTATTCAATCCGGAAATCAATTGTTTTGATGATCTAATTAAATACAATCTTCAGCCTACATTTTATGATTTTAGTCAATTTAAAAAGCTAGAGGAATATAAAAACACTAATTTTAAAATTCATATAAAACTTGATTCAGGAATGCACAGGCTTGGTTTTGAAAAAAACCAAATCGACAAGCTTATCGGTAAAATAACTGAAAATAGAACAATAGAAGTAGCTTCCGTTTTTTCACACTTAGCTGCAAGTGAGGACAGACACAAAAATGAGTTCACAAACAATCAAATAAAACTATTTTCACAACTTTACAACAAAATACAATCTAAGCTCTCATATAAACCGTTAAAACATATACTTAATAGTGCAGGAATTATCCATTTTCCCAAAGCTCAATTTGATATGGTTCGCCTTGGGATAGGAATGCATAGTGATGATATCAGCAACACTATTAATGATAAACTTAAAGCTGTTCATACTCTAAAGACAAAAATCATTCAGATTAAAACAATCTTACCAAATGAAGGTATAGGATATGGTATCGGATATATAAAGAACTATACCAGAAGAATCGCAATAATTCCTTTGGGATATGCAGATGGAATTTTTCGTTTGCTAGGTAATGGCAATTATAAAGTATGGATAAAAGGCAGTTTTGCTCCTATTGTCGGTAATGTATCTATGGATACTTGCTTTATTGATATAACAGACTTGAAAAATATAAAACTAGGGGACTCAGTAGAAATTTTTGGTAAAAATGCAAAAATTCAAAATTGTGCATCTGCTGCCAATACTATTTCATATGAGGTATTGTCAAGAATCTCACCCCGAGTCCAAAGGGTTTTTGTGAAATAAATTTTGGACACTTATTCGATTTTTAACAATTATCTTTTCTGATTTTGGTTCAGGCCGTTATAAAATTCATTTGTAATTAAATTTATTATTATAACAAATATTTATCCTTTTTTCTTATTTTTGTTTTAGTGTAGTTACTTTATATTAAAACAATCGTTATGAAAAAAATAATTTTATCGTTTTTATTCTTTATTATTTTAGGAACAGTTAATTCTATTCCCATTCCTCAAAAAGACAATCCGCAACCTAAAACTACCATTGTACTAATAAATCCGGGTGTGTTTTATCTTGAATCGATTGTTTATATGACCAAACACGGTATTATAAAAGGAGATGATATACAATATTTAGCAGTTTTTTACTCTAAAAGCGAGGTTAAATATAGTGAAGCTAGGGACTATGTGGCAAATAATGATATTAAATGCGTGAAATTCAGAGAGGTTTACGGGGATTTAAACAGAGACAATATTTACAAAAAAAACACTTGTACCGATGAATTTTATGATATTTTCAAAAACTCCGATGCAATTATTTTTCTTGGAGGTTGGGATATCCCTCCTGTATATTATGGACAGAAAACAGAACTAACCGTTGGTATTAAAACTCCAAACAGACATCTTTTTGAATTGAGTTTTATATTTCATCTGCTTGGTGGTAGTCAAAATCCTGATTTTAAAAATTTTCTTCGTGAAAAACCGGATTATTCGGTTCTGGGTATATGCCTTGGTATGCAAACAATGAATGTAGCAACCGGAGGAGATATGTATCAGGATATCCCTTCTGATATCTATGGTTTGAAATATGTAGAGGATGTAATTGCTCTAGGAACTGATCAAATGCATAGGAATTATCACAAACATCTTTATCCTGAAAAGGAGATTGATAACCACAATTTTCACAGGATAAAATTTATCGATAAGAATTTGATAGAAAAATTAAAAATACCTGATGGCTTTTTTCCGACAGTAGCGAGTAGTCATCATCAGGCTGTTCACAATCTAGGCATGAATATGGTAGTCTCCGCTACGTCAATGGATGGAAAAGTGATAGAAACATTGACTCACAAACAATATAAAAATGTCATAGGTGTTCAGTTTCACCCTGAGTTTTACACAGAACATGATCCGGATTCAATCAAACGAAAGTTTTCTCCTGAAGATAAAGAGATTCTAACCGAACATGAAGTTCTTCTGAAGCATAAAAGTTATGGGTTTGTTCTTGATTTTTGGAGCTATTTTATTGAGTCAATTAAAAAATAGCAGTAATTATGTTTGAAAATATTGATATAGATATTAATAGTTTGCCGAGAGTTGATACTAAATCTTTTATTTCTTTGGATGAAAATTACAGAACGGTTTTGATATTAAAATCATTGATTTTATCTGTAGTTTTAATAGCAGTGTTTATTTTATATTACCAATTGATGGCAGAAAAATACCCGCTTTATATTTCTGTCATATTATTTGTATTAATGTTGATTTTGGTATTGGGAAATATAATCTTTGCTTATCTGGGATTCAAACGAAAGAAATATAAATTGAGACTATTTGATATAATTTATAAAACAGGTCTATTGTGGAGAAGTGAAACCAGTATCCCTTTTGTTAGGGTGCAACATAGTGAGGTAATCCAAGACCCGATTGAACGGATATTCAAGCTAGCCAAGTTGAAGCTTTATACAGCCGGAGGTCATTCTAGCGATCTGAATGTCCCCGGGCTTAGTCTGCATAAAGCTGAACAACTTAAGGAATTTGTTACTAAAAGAATTCAAGAGGAGGAAGAAGAATGAGTATAAACAATGGGTTCAGCACGCCGAGGAAGCAGTCTTATGTTGCTATTATAATGATAGTTTATCGCGTATATACCAAAGTTATTAAGCAGTTTTGGTATTTGTTGATTCCGTTTTTTGTAGGTAAAAAAAGCAGTTCTGATATTCTTTTATATAGCTTAATCGTTTTGTCTTTAGTCTTGGCAATATATTCAATAGTAGATTTTTTCAGATACAGATTTTATATTGAAGATACCGATTTGATAGTAGAAAAAGGTGTTTTTAGCAGAAAAAGAATTGTTATTCCTTTTGATAGAATACAATCAATAAATTTCAAACAAAATATAATACATCAGATATTTAATGTCGTTGGACTGGAGATCGATACTGCCGGAACAAATAAAAAAGAATTCGATTTTCACGCATTAAATAAAAAAGTTTCTAATGATCTGCGTGATTATATCTTCGCCAATAGAAAAAATGTACAATTAAATATAGCTATTGCTAATCAAAAGGAAGAAATCAAAACGAATCAAATTCAAAATGTGATACGGTTGGAAATAAATGATTTGATAAAGATAGGATTGACTCAAAACCATTTTAAATCTTTGTTTGTCGCCTTATTTTCGTTGTACTGGATAATTGAACAATTAAAAAATATCGGTATAAATATAGATAAATATACAAAAGTTACAGAGGATAATATTTTAAACCTAAGTTTGTACTTACTCGTCAGTCTATCAATTTTTGCTATTATCATATTAATAATTGTCTCAGTAATTCGCAATGTATTGAGATACTATAACCTTGTTCTTAATAGAATTCCACATGGGTTCAAACTTGAGTATGGACTGTTTGACAGAAATGAAATATCTGTAATGGATAATAAAATGCAGGTAGTCAAATGGTCTGACAATTTGCTTCGAAGACTGCTTGGTTTGTTTACGCTTCACATTGAATTGGCTTCATCTGTTGCTGTAAAACAAAGAAAGTCAATCTTAATACCCGGGATAAAACGCAAAGACATAAATAAAATAACCGAATTCTATTTTTCTAAAGACACCTTAGATACTATCAAGTTTTATTCTATTGATAGGTACTATGTGATTAGAAGAATTTTAATTGTATCTATTGTATATTTCTTTAGCCTAGCAGGACTTTATTTAATAAATCATTTATTCGGTTTAAAATCTCAAGAATCGGAAGATGTATTTATTATACTAACAATGCTATTTAGTTATTTTGTATTTACCAGCTTGCTTAAGTATCGAAAAATGAAATTTGGATTTAATAATGAGGTGATTCAAATAAATTCGGGTATTTTTGGAAATAGATATTCATTGTATACGGCATACAAATTGCAAGGGGTGAAAGTGACACAATCACCGGTTCAAGTAAGGAAAAACTTAGCAAACCTTATCCTTTTTAGTGGTGCCGGGAATGAAACAATTCACTACATAAAGCTTTTTGATGCAAAAAAAATAAGGGACTTTTTATTGTATAGAATAGAAACCGATAAACGGGAATGGATGTAAAAGTCAAATCTCACTTATCAGTTCCATGTAAAACTCTTTTAGACCGTTTCTGAACTCTAGACTATAATCAAAAGTCGAATTGTGAAAATTTATTGTGATGTGAGTATTGTGTTTGTTAAGTTTGAAAAATGCTTTTGCCTTAGCCTTAAAACAGTCTATATTATCACGACAAACAGAATATATTAATGAACTATCCATAAAAACTAAAGGAATCTCCCTAAATCTCCATGCCCTTTCCTCCTTAAAATTGTATGGATTGTATTCAAAGCCTGTTCCACATCTAAAACCAATATCGTCAGCATAGCCCAATGTGGAATCGTATTCCAGACCAAACTCTTCAAACAGTTCAAATGACCTTTGAATATCCAATCTCAAATAATGAGTACGAATGTTTAAAATTTTTGTATTCACAAAACCCTCTAATAAATTGTATTCTTTTTGAAATAATTTCTTCGTATTATACGCCTCATAGCTTGGATGATACCCGATTTTATAATTACTATCCATAGCTTTTTTCAATATCTCAGGCATTTGTTTTAGATAATATTTGTCATACAAATCATATCGAGTATTGCCACCTGCAACAAAATACACCGTTTTGTTTACAAACTTTTTATCTTTTACAAATAACCAATTGTAAGTAAAATAAGGATCGTTTTCAGTATTCTGAAATGTATTCAATAAGGATTTTATAATTCTCGCCATACCCGAAAAACCAAGATTCATTTGAATAATCTTTGCTATAGATTTTAATGACTTATAAAAACTACTGTATTTTCTTATTATATCAATATCGTGAGTAAGTGAAAATGTTGTTTCTTTATCTTTTGCTACGATACCTAGAGATTTGAAAAAACAAAAAACGAGTGAATCCACAACGGGAGAATAATGTAGTTCATTCTTAACTAGCAGTTGCTCACTTGACTTCATCCTTTTGTGAATATCCAATTTTTCAATAGAACAATACACTTCTTCATATCTGCTTATATGGTAAAACACTGTTTCAAATATATCAAAACCATATTTACCCCCAGTAAAAAAGTCGGAGTATTCTTTTTTGACTTTTTCTACGGAATAAACAGTCTCGCACTCAAAATTATAGTTGTTTATGACCGGATTGGGATAAAGAGCACTAGAGAAAAATAAGTTTTGTGCCGGAACAAAAGGGGTGTTGTTCGGAGAAGATTTGTAATACAAAGTCTCGGCGTTAGGAGCGATATTATTCAATCTAAATAAAACATTGTGAGGCTTTAATGGATGACTGTTGATGAATTCTATAGTATAAGCCAATCTATCAAAAATTATGTCTTCATCACATTTTATATTGATTATCTTGTGCATTGATCTATTTTGAATCTTTAATTAAGTTCATCAATTGTTTAATTCTATTATCCCAAGAATACTTTTTAAGTTCACTATCATTATATGAAAAATTGATTTTTCCTTGGTCATTCCATTGATTATATAACTTGCATATTGTATCGGATATTTTGTTAATATCATTATTGTAAAAAACGAAACCTGCATTTAATTTTTCAAATGTATTTTCAAATTCCTTGTCTCTGTCTCCATTTACAAATGAAAAAATAGGGTTGCCGGTTGTTAAATATTCATAAAGTTTTCCTGTTAAAACTCCCTTTTTGTTAACCTCCGACCAAGAAAAAATGATATTGATATGACTTTTCTTTTGTATCATAATTGAGTCTGATAATGATATATCATTTTTGATAACAGAAATATCTTCTAAAAAGTATTTTGATACCAATTCATTCCATATACCGGCATCTTTACCTGCATATATCAATTGGATTCTGTCTTTTGAAATCTTTTGTTCTTTCAAAATATCGCTTATGGATTGAAATATTATTTCTGGTTTTTGCAATCTTGGGTACAATGATCCCGTATATGATAAGGTAAACTTTGTATATTTTTTTATTGATTTGTTCTTGAACAAATCGTAGATGCCATTACGAAGTGTTTTGGCATCTGATTTAGCGTATTTAACCCCTTCTGTCACGCCGTCAGAAACTGTAGTCACAAGGTTTGCTCTTGAAACAAGTTTTTTTATAAACCACCATTGAAATTTTGAAAACAAACTATGCTTTGCACTTTTGCTTACAGGAAGGTCTCTAAAATCAGCTACCCAATTTATTGATGGAAATAATATTTTAAGATTACAAGCAATTACATGGTCAGAAATCGGTCTAAAAGAACTATAAATATGTGAAATATCATTTGTGTGTATTATTTTTATACCTGATATTGTTCCATTGATTATATACAATAGTCCACCCTCTCCAAAAAGTATGTTAGTAGGAAAACTATCAATAAGTTTTCTTATGACTTTAACTTTCCAACTTGTGCTATTTTCATTTGTTTTATTTCTGATATTGCTTTTGGGGGATGATAGGATGTTTCCTAAATTTCTATAGTCAAAATTAAACACTCGATATTCTTCAATAAAATCATTTGGAATTTTATCTTTA
Organism: Saprospiraceae bacterium; assembly: GCA_026986005.1. Taxonomy (GTDB): domain Bacteria; phylum Bacteroidota; class Bacteroidia; order Chitinophagales; family Saprospiraceae; genus JADJGA01. The sequence goes on along the minus strand of JALSPK010000065.1, from coordinate 16,095 downwards.
AGAGGTATTGTAGTGTTTTTTATGGTTATCAAATGAGATGATGTAAAGTGTTTGGACAGAAATTTTGCAATGTGATAGTTACGTAAAAAGGCAACTGTTCCCATTGGTGGAAAGTAATATGCTATTACTAAAAGGTTTTTGTTTGATTTCAAGATTTACTTTTTATTAAGTGAATCCATTACAATATCATAGATATTATCAGCTATTAAGTTATCATCAAATTCTCTGATTGCTTTTTCTCTTCCCAATACTCCCATTTGTTTTCTTTCTTCGCCGGACATTTTAATTATTTTCTCCATTGCTTTCGCCAAAGGTTTTACTTTTTTGACTGGTACTAGATACCCGTTTTTGCCATCATCCACGGCTTCTCTACATCCTGCGACATCAGATGCGATAACGGGTTTTTCCATTGACATACCTTCTGTAATTGTTCTTGCGATGGCTTCGCGATAAGAGGGTAATACAATACAATCGGATTTGGCAATATATTTTTTTACATTTTCTTTAAACCCGTGGTATATTACGGTTTTATTTTTCACCCAAGACATCAAATCTTCCTCTTTTACCATAGCACGATTGTCTTTGTCTCTCTCTCCTATAAGCCAAAATTCGACATTATCATATTCATTTTTAATAAGCTGAGCAGCTTCCACAAATTCCATTACTCCTTTATCGTATAAAAGCCTTCCAATAAAAGTGAAAATTATATTTTTCGAATCGTTTTTCTTTTTTACCGGTGAAAAATATTCGATATCGACACCACATCCTTTTATTGAGATTCCTTTCTCATCGCTAATAATATCTTGTTTAATAAAAAACTCCCTATCTTCAGTATTTTCAAATATTACCTTCGAATGAAATCGCGAGCTAAATTTATATAATATTTTGGTAACATTTTGGATGATTCCTTTATGTAAGAATGCATATCCCAAGCCGGTCACAATCCCTATCGAAGGTATGTCCAAGAGTCCGGCAGCTATTCCACCATAGATATTTGGTTTTACGGTATAATGGATAACAATATCCGGATTGATTTTTTTATAAATTTTAACTAGTTCTTTTATCAATATTAGTTCTCTAACCGGATTTGTGCCGTCTCTATCCAAATTTTTAATTGAATAATGTCTTACCTCAGGAAATTCTTCTTTGTAAAATATATATTTATCTATGGGGGCTACAACACACACATCAAACCCTTCAGCTAAAAACTTGTCTAAAATATTTAACCTGAAATTGTAAATATTCCATGTAGCATTTGCGACTATTGCAATACGGTATTTTTGCTTTTGTTTCAAAATTGCTTTGAGTAAGTTAAGATTAATTCTCAAAAAAATCACAAAGTTAGAAAAAAAATAGAATTTATTTAATTAGAAAGTGTTAAAAGCTGTACTTCATTTTTTCGCATTATCAGTTGCTCTATATTTATAAGCCGGAAGTTGCATAATGAAAAAGTAAAATTTTGAACTGTAGCTTTGATAAAATAACCGGAAAATATCGTTTACGATTTATCAATATCTTTGATTTCTTGTTCTTTGTCTTTTGGATAAATCAATAAAGTATCATTCTCATCTATAACTATGAATCCGTTTAAATCCTTTGTGACTACCTTTTTTCCTGTAGAAACTTTTATGATATTATTATTTGAAGTTATAAAGTTGCCTTTTCCCCCTATTAAAACATTCAGGTTTTCATCTTTAGGTGAAAATGCATGTAGGGAATTCCATGTGCCGAGATCAGACCAAGCAATATCAGCCGGTATTGTGTATATATTACTTGCTTTTTCCATTATAGCGAAATCAATGGATATTTTGGTGGTCATAGGATAGTTTTCTTCAATAAAGGCTTTTTCCTTTTGCGTGTTATAAATACCTGAATCTGCATTTAATCTGTTATAAACCCCGGGAGCAAATTCCTCAAGAGCTTTTAAAATACTTTCAGCACTCCAAATAAATATTCCGGCATTCCATAGATATTTTTTACTCTCCAAATATTGTTTGGCTGTTTGTAGATCGGGTTTTTCTCTAAAAGATTTCACCTTAAAAATATCAAACCCAGCGCCATTGATTTTATTATTCAATTCGATATATCCATAGCCTGTATCAGGCCTAGTTGGTAGTATACCTAAGGTTAATAATGAATTGTTTTTTGTTGCAAAATTCAATGCATCCAGTACATGATTTTTAAATTCGAATTCTTTCATGATTATATGATCCGATGGAGCCATTACGATATTTGCATTAGGATTCAGATCGTATATCTTAAAAGCCGTATATGCTACCGAAGGCGCAGTATTATTTCTAGATGGTTCGTTTATAATTTGCTTAGAATCCAATTCCGGTATCTGTTCATTTACAAGAGTATTGTATCTTTTATTTGTTACAATATAGATGTTTTCTTGAGGAAAAAAGGTTAAAAACCTTTCAAATGTTTGACGTAAAAGAGACTTACCTGTCCCTAAAATATCCAAGAACTGTTTTGGTTTATCCTCATTGCTAGAAGGCCAAAACCTTGAACCGATTCCTCCTGCCATTATTGCTACGTAGTTGTTTTTCATTGTTTATAGTGTGTTTATTTTTCAATTTACAGAATAGTAGATTAGATTCCAATCATTACCCATTTTTGCAAAGCGTCTTTCCATTTGAAAAAGTCCATTAACAGCTGTGGTTTTTTCAATAATAGTGTTCTCATTAAAAATAATGAATTTTCTGGTGAATATACTATCGTAATTATTGAATTCATGGTGCAATTGCCATTTATACTTCCTCCACTTGTAAGGAATCATGGAATCAACATTTTCCCCTGGTGCTCTTACTTCTCCTTCCAAAGGAAATACAATATGGTTTAGTTGATAAATACTGTCTTTACTAAATGTATCTAAAAATTCAACAAAATCTTTAGGGAATTCCCTTATTTCAGCAACATTAGTCGTATTTGTATTGTGCTCATCTTTGCATTGCAAAAAGAAAACGGCACTAACTACTAAAAGAGATAAAAGTATTTTGTTTTTCATTTTTTTTATTTTCAATAGCAATTGTTAATATGGATTTTTCGATATCCATACTAAAAAGCTCGTAATTAAATTCTAAATTATTTTTTAATATTCTGCCCAAAGATTTTAGTTCTTTCCCTTCTTTAACAAAAGGGCTTAAGAATATATTATTCATAAAATTTAGTCCTTTATGCCCATAAGCCTTGTACAAGGCTTCTTTGGCTGTCCAAAATCTATTGAGACAAATATCATCTTCTTTACAAATATCAAGTTCAAACTCTGATAAGAACTTATATTTTATTCTTTTTATTTTGTCTGATGCAATTTGAATATCTATGCCGATATTGCAATTTGATATACATGCAGCAACAAAATCACGTGAGTGGCTTAGGGAGATAGTTTTATTTGAATTTTGCAAGTAAGGTTTCCCATTCTTATCTTTGAGACAACAAGATCGATGTTTGCGGTTTTCCAAAAGAGACAAAAGAAATCTAGAAACAATCCACTCCAGCAATCTTTTTTCATTGAAATGATTCACTTCATTTTGTTCCTTTTTACATAATTTAATCCTTTCTGTAAAAAAAGACAAATCTTCAGTTATTTGCCATACTGCAAATGAAAATTTGTCTTTTTTATCGTGTAAAATCAAAGGCATAAACTATGTATCAACATTTGCATAAACAGCATTTTCCTCTATAAATTGCCTTCTAGGAGGAACTTCGTCCCCCATAAGCATAGAAAATACTCTATCTGCTTCAATTGAGTCTTCGATTGTGATTTGTTTTAATATACGAGTCTCGGGATTCATAGTTGTCTCCCATAATTGAATCGCATTCATCTCTCCTAAACCTTTGTATCGTTGTATTTTTACAGTTTTATCATCCGGTCCATTTGCCAATTTATTAAATGCTTCATCCCTTTCCTCCTCTGACCAACAATAAGTTGACTTTTGTCCTTTCTTTACTAGATACAATGGTGGAGTTGCTAGATACACATAGCCATTGGTTATCAATTCATTCATATACCTAAAGAAGAATGTTAAAATCAATGTGGCAATATGACTACCATCAACATCGGCATCCGTCATAATAATTACTTTGTGGTATCTCAATTTGTCGAGATTTAAGACTCTTTCACCGTCTACCTCTTGAATTGAGACCCCTAAAGCAAGAAACATTGTTTTTATTTCTTCATTTTCATAGATTTTATGTTCCATCGCTTTTTCTACATTCAATATCTTACCCCTCAATGGTAATATAGCCTGAAACACTCTATCTCTGCCTTGTTTTGCTGTACCGCCGGCTGAATCTCCCTCCACTAGGTACAACTCGGAAATCGAAGCGTCCCTAGAACTACAATCGGATAGTTTACCAGGAAGTCCACCTCCACTCATTACGTTCTTGCGCTGTACTAGCTCTCTAGCTTTTCGCGCTGCATTTCTAGCAGTAGCTGCGACTACAATTTTATCTATAATTATCTTTGCAAGCTTTGGATTTTCTTCCAAAAAATGAACCAATGTCTCACCGACCTGTTGTGATACAATAGCCGTAACTTCTGAATTACCAAGTTCTCCTTTTGTCTGGCCTTTAAATTGCGGTTCCGGCACTTTTACCGACACTACTGCTGTCATCCCTTCTCGAAAGTCTTCACTCGAAAGCGCTATTTTCAATTTTTTAAAAAGATTATTCTTTTCTCCATATTTTTTGAACTCTCTGGAAATAGCTCTTCGAAATCCCTGAACATGTGTACCTCCTTCATGTGTACGGATATTGTTGACATATGAATAAATATTTTCCTTAAATCCGGTATTGTAGATCAAAGCTACTTCAACCTCAACATTGTCTTTCCTCCCCATTATATGAATAGGTTCACTTAATAAAGGAGTCTTGCCTTGATCGAGATAATTGACAAATTCCTTCAATCCGCCTTCAGAGAAAAATTCAACTTTTTTGAATTCTCCATTCTTTTCGACCACTCGTTCATCAGTAAGAATTATCCTTAAGCCCTTGTTAAGAAAGCTGAGTTCCTTGAATCTTCCGGCCAAAATATTGAAATCGTACTCTAATGTTTCAAATATATCTCCATCCGGAGCAAAAGTAACAGTAGTTCCTGTGTTTTCAGAAGTACCCACCTCTTTGACATCTTCCAATGGCTTTCCTCTTTTGTAAGATTGTGTATAAGTTTTTCCATCTCTCGCTACTTCTACTGTTAAATGTTCGGATAGAGCATTCACTACCGACACCCCAACACCATGCAATCCACCAGACACTTTGTAAGTATCCTTGTCAAATTTTCCTCCGGCATGTAATACTGTAAGTACGACTTCCAGCGCTGATTTTTGCAATTTTTCGTGCATTCCCACAGGAATACCCCTACCATTATCCGAAACAAATATTCTATTATCCTTTAGTATTTTAACGATAATCATATCACAATAACCTGCGAGATGCTCATCTATAGAGTTGTCTACAACCTCCCATACCAAGTGATGTAAGCCCTTTGTGTCAGTACTGCCGATATACATTCCGGGTCTTTTCCTAACAGCCTCCAAGCCTTCAAGTGCCTGAATATTGCTAGCATTATATTCAGGTTTTTTCATTTCTGCCATATTGTTTTTATTTTTTCAACCCGCAAAGATACAAAAATCTGTGGTTTATTTGCTATATTATGTATAAAAATACACCTGGTTTTATTTGAGTCTACAAGAATAAATCCGATGATTACTATTTGTGTTAAATTAAAATAATACACCTGCAGAAAAAACCAAAAAATCAAATTTATGTTTAGGATCTATTATAAAAACGTCTTTCAAAGACTTTTCGTAGGAAATATTGAAATTCAGAAAGAAAACATCTACTCCGACATCTATATTATAAGCGATATAAGTATCAGTAATATTGTTAAAATTGTAGCTTTGGGGGTTATCAGCTATGGCCAATATATAATTACCATTAAGCCCTCCACCCAGTTTGAATTTGATTCTTTTTGTGAATAGATTTGTTTGATATCCTATCACTACTTTTGCTTTGCCAATTTTTAAACTCGGCGATTTTTCAAATGGATTTATCTTTTTAAAGGAATTATCTATTGTGATATTCTTAAAAAAGACACTAGGAGAAATATAAAAACTATAAGTACCAAAGTTGGCCTTTAGCCCAATTTGATATCCATTTCTAAATGTTCTTACAGTATCTTTAGCAACACTCAATATATTGCCATTATTACCAATCACGATACCAAAGCTAGTTCCATAAGAGCTTTGTCCCATTACAAAGTTTTGCATTGCAATAAAAAACAAAATTAAAAATTTCGTATATAAAACTTTCTTCATATTGTTTTGATACTTTTGCGTATTTCTAGTACGCAAAATAACAAAATATATTGGTTGTTTGGTAATATATTAAGAAAAAACGACATTAAATATTTAGATATTTTAATGCTCTATATAAAAACTAATTTTTTCTTCTAATTCACCATCTTGATAAAGGTTTGGTTTAAATTGATTTTTGCAAACCTACGTTCGATTTTAATTTTTCAAACTAGTGTCGCGCCAATATTTACCTTCATTTGCAGATTTTGGATAAAATTCAACGATTTGATTTTTTCATTTCAAGATTTTATTCTACTTTCACAAACTGAAGTTTTGCACAGCTAATAATGGAATGAATACCGATAAAAAATGAAAAACAAAATTCATGATATTTTAAATGAAAATAAATATTTTTTAAAATTTATTTATGGACTAATAATTCTTAATGTTTTATCAATAATATTGGAATCCTATAAAGAGTTAAAAAATGACTACAATCATGAATTTTATTATTTTGAATTGTTTTCAATAGTGATTTTTTCAATTGAATATTTGTTAAGATTATGGAGTTCGGATTTTGATTATAAAAAGGGAAATTACCTAACTAAAAAACTAAAGTTTATAACATCAAAATTTGGACTTATTGATTTATTATCAATTCTGCCTTTTTATTTACCTTTAATATTTCCTTTTGATTTAAGGGTGATAAGAGTTCTGCGCCTTTTTAGATTATTACGAATATTCAAATTAGGTAGATTCTCAAAATCAATGAAAACTATTGCAAGCGTATTAAAAGAAACAAGAGATGATTTGGTAATAACGCTATTTGTGGCAATTGTATTACTTGTTCTTTCGTCGACGCTGATGTATTATATTGAAAGTGATGCTCAACCGGAAAAATTTGAAAGTATTGGACAAGCTATGTGGTGGTCTGTTGCAACATTAACAACAGTTGGGTATGGAGACGTTTATCCAATAACAGGAATTGGTAAATTTCTTAGTGCAGTTATCGCTCTGATCGGAATCGGATTTGTCGCTCTTCCAACAGGAATAATAAGTTCAGCTTTTATTTCAAAAATTCAAATTGAAAAAAAAGAAAAAAATTGTGAGTGTCCAAAATGTGGAACTAAGTATTAAAATATGGGATTTTTAGAGCTTTTATTTAAAGTATTTGTATACGCTCAATTGTAAATCAAGTGTGTCGTGAAAATAGTAGAGCTATAAGTACTATTCTATTTGGAGATGCAAACTCATTAAATATCTCTGTTTTTATAAAATAAAGCATTTTATGGGCAGACATTAATTTGCTCTTTCATTAAAATCATTGATAATAACAAAAAAAAATTGTGCTTTTTTGTTTTATTTATATATAAAATATTATATATTTGATGATTTTTGTAATAATGCACCTTAATAAAACTAATGAAACGCAAAGGGAGAAATAAAAAGTCAGTAATAGCTACTGATAAATCACATACCAATTTTTATAAAAACAAAAGACTTCATGTGATTTTAATTTTCTTTTTTGCAATAATTTTGTATTCAAATACTTTGTTCAATGACTATACTCAAGATGATGCGATAGTCATAACCGATAATATGTTCACTAAAAAAGGGTTTGCCGGTATACCCGGTATTTTAATAAACGATTCATTTTATGGATTTTTCAAAAAGAAAGGAAAGGCAAAATTGGTTTCAGGGGGGAGATACAGGCCATTGAGTATTGTGTCATTTGCTATAGAAAACCAGTTTTTTGGACAAAGTCCCTTAGTTAGTCATTTTGTTAATATTATTCTTTATGGATTATTGGGTATTGTATTGTACAAATTTCTATTGTTGATTTTTTATAACGTTAGAGATACAAAATTTAAGTTTTTCTTAGTTTTTATACCAATTGTCTTTTTTATAGCTCATCCTGTACATACAGAAGTGGTAGCAAATATAAAAGGAAGGGATGAATTATTCGCTATGCTTTTTAGCTTTCTTGCTACAATATTTTCAATAAAATGGTTTAATTATAAAGCTATAAAATACCAAGGGTTTACTTTTCTGTTTTTTGTTTTTGCATTATTTTCAAAAGAGAATTCAATTACTTTTTTAGCTATTGTCCCGATAATATATTTTTTGTTTTTTAAGGACAAGAAAAAAGATTATATTAGGATAATGTTGCCTTTTATTGCTGCAACTGTTCTGTTTTTAGGCGTGCGGACATCAATTTTAGGATTTAATTTTGGGGGTGCTCCGATGGAATTGATGAACAATCCATTTTTAAAGCTAATGGGAGAATCGTATATACCATTCTCGCAGAGTGAAAAAATTGCTACAATAATCTTTACTTTGGGTAAATACATATCATTGTTAATATTCCCACATCCTTTAACCAATGATTATTATCCAAGACAAATCGCAATGATGAGCTTTGCTGATTGGCAAGTAATATTGAGTTTGATATTTTATCTATTTTTGATTTATATTGCATTCAACTCATATAGAAAGAGCAAAGTGATTACATTTAGTATATTTTATTATATTATAACCCTCTCAATCGTTTCCAATATTGTCTTTCCTGTTGGGACAAATATGTCTGAGAGGTTTTTGTTTATGCCATCATTTGGGTTTAGTTTGTTAATTGGATTAGGTTTGTATTACTTGTCTGAAAGAGGGAAAACACTAGCTTTTGGGGTTTTGGGATTGATTCTTATAATGTATAGTGTTAAAACAATAGCTAGAAATCGAGTTTGGAAGAATGATTATACATTATTTACTACAGATGTTAAAGTATCAAGTAATAGTGCAAAAGCATTAAATGCAGCCGGAGGCAGTTTAGTTGATGCTGCCTTTAAAGAAAAGAATAGTGTTAAAAAGAGAAAAATGCTTAACCAAGCAATTAAATATTTAAACAAAGCAGTAACAATTCATCCTAAGTACAAAAATGCTTATTTGATATTGGGAAATGCTAATTATTTCTTAAAAAATTATGATAGAGCGATAACTGCTTACAATAAAGCACTTAATTTGTCCCCAAATTACAATGATGCAAAAAAGAATCTGGCTATTACTTACAGGGATGCAGGAAAGTATTATGGAGAAAAAAAGCATGATTTAAAAAAGGCTCTTAAATATTTGGAAAAAGCTCTTGGATTAGATGAAAATGATTATGAGACGATAAGGTTGTACGGAGTCGCCAATGCGATGGCAGGAAACAAACTAAAAGCTCTTAATCAATTCAAAAAAGCTTTAAAACTAAAACCCGGGAATGCAGGAGCAAATCTTAATCTGGGGAATGCTTATTTTAACATAGGAGATGAAGAAAATGGTAAAAAATACCATGATATTGCTAGGAAAATAGACCCGAAAATTTTTAATAACAATTAATATATTTATAGATATGAGATATTTAATAATTACGATTTTATTATTGGTAAATTTAGCTACTAAAAGTAGTTCTTTTGATGATATGAAGAGATCCTGGGTATTTACTCAACTGAAACAAATGAGCGTTGAAGAAAAGGTGGGGCAGTTATTTATGTTGAGAGCGCAATCAAACTGGGAAAAGAAGAATCTTGACTATGTGGAAACTTTAACCAGAAAATACCATGTTGGTGGTTTGGCGTTTTTTAAAGGCACTGCAAAGAAACAAATTGAACTTACAAAAAGATTTCAAAGCGTATCTAAAATTCCATTGTTTATTGCAATGGATGCTGAGTGGGGACTAGGTATGCGATTGAAGGATGCAATATCATATCCCCATCAATTGACTCTTGGTGCAATCAAAGATAACAGGATAATCTATGAAATGGGTTATGATATCGGAGAACAATTGAATCGTATAGGTGTAAATTTTAGTTATTCACCGTTAGTTGATATTAATAATAACCCCAATAATCCAGTTATAAATGACAGGTCTTTTGGTGAAAATAAAAAAAATGTTACAAGTAAAGGTTACGCCTATATGAAAGGATTGCAGAGCCGCAATATTATTGCTTGTGCAAAACATTTTCCCGGGCATGGTTACGCCGATGTTGATTCTCATAAAGATTTGCCAATTTTGGATTTAACTAAAAAAAGGCTGTGGAGTACTGAATTGTTCCCATTCAAAATGTTGGTTCAACAAGGAGTTAAAAGCATTATGACGGCACATTTACATATTCCGAGTATAGACAGTAGAAAGAATAGGGCTACTTCACTTTCGAATAAAGCTGTAACCGGAATTTTGAGAGATTCATTAAAATACACTGGATTGATAGTGACAGACGCTCTGGCGATGAAAGGAGTAGCTAAGTATTTTTCACCAGGGGAAGCAGCAGTTGAAGCTTTCTTGGCGGGAAACGATATGTTGGAATTGCCCGAAAATTTTATCAAAGCCTTTAAAGCTGTCAAATCAGCTGTTTTGAGTGGGAGGATATCAATGGAAAGGTTGGATGCTTCAGTTATCAGGATTTTAACAGCTAAATATAATATTGGTTTGTACGACGCTCCTGATTTGGATAAGCGTAAAGTAGTAAGTGATATAAATCAAAACAAATACTTAGCCCTTAAGGAAGATTTATATAGAAAAGCAATTACCGTTTTGGGTAAGACAAAAAGCAAAATACCGGTATTACCTGAAGAATATACAAATAAAATCGCGGTAGTTAGTTTGGGCTCAATGCAAACAACATATTTCCAAAAAAGATTTGATACATATTTTGTTAATAAACAATTTAATATTTCACATAACTTTACAAAAAAGCAAGCAGGTAAGTATTTGAGTGAATTAAAAAAGTACGATAAAGTTATTGTTGGATTACATGATTTTAAAAAGAATGCTAATTCGGGTTTTGGATTGACAAAAAGCGAATTAAAGCTGTTGGATAAACTAAATGAAGAAGGCAAATTAATATTAGCCGTTTTTGGTACACCTTATGTCTTGCAATTATTCGATAAGAATTTTACAATTGTTGAGGCATACGAAAATGATCCTATGGCACAAGATATGGCTGCGCAGGCTATACTAGGCGTTTTTGATGTTTCCGGAAAATTGCCAGTTACTGCATCTGAGGAGTTTAAATTGGGAGATGGAATAGAATTGGCAAACTCATTGGTATTAGGTTATTCAATTCCTGAAAAAGTAGGAATAAATTCAGATTCTTTAGATATAAAAATAAACAGGATAGTAAATGAAATGTTTGATTCTGCAGCCGCTCCGGGATGTCAAATTCTAGTTGCAAAAGATGGCAATATTATTTATGATAAATGTTTTGGTTATTGGACTTATAAGAAGAAGAGAAAAGTAAAAAACAATGATTTATATGGCCTTGCATCTGTAACTAAAGTCATGGCGACCACTTTATCAATTATGAAATTGCAAGATGAGGGAAAACTAACGGTATTTAATAAATTTTCTGATTATCTGGATGGAGAGATTGACAAAAGCAATAAAAAAGATGTTGTGATAATGGATGCTATGGCTCATCATGCCGGGTTAAAGCCTTGGATTCCGGCATACCAATTGACTTTGGATACTATAAACGGTAAAATTTTCCCTTCAAAAAGATACTATAGAAAAGCTAAAGAGACTGGCTTTACAACTAAGATAGCTGATAATATGTATCTAAGAAATGACTATAAAGATACACTTTGGTCAATGTTATTAAAGAGCCCAATGCTAGATCACAGAAATTACAAATATAGTGATCTTGGATTACTAATGACCAAAGAGGTACTGGAAAAAGTTGCGGGTATCACTGAAGATAAATATGTTCAAAACAATTTTTATATTCCAATGGGTTTAGCGCATACTACATACAACCCTTTGGAGAAATATTCAAAGTCAGATATAGCTCCTTCTGAAAATGATGATTATTGGAGGCATCAAATCGTTGAAGGATATGTGCACGATATGTGGGCAGCGATGTTAGGTGGCGTAAGTGGACACGCTGGACTTTTTTCTACTAGTAGGGATTTAGCAAGGCTTATGCAAATGGTACTGAATAGAGGAAATTATGGCGGAAAGAATTTTTTCAGCTATCCTACTATTTATTCATTTACGACCAGATTTAAGAATTCGACTAGAAGAGGAATAGGTTGGGATATGAAAGAGTTGGATAAAAATAAAGAATGCAATATATCCGAATTGACTTCTCCCGGCACTTTTGGTCATTATGGGTTTACCGGTACAGGGGTTTGGGCTGATCCAAAAGAAAATATTGTATATATTTTTCTTTCGAATAGGACATTTCCCACTATGAAAAATAGAAAAATGTACAAATATAATTTTAGATCAAAAATACAAAGTTGTATATACCAATCTTATATAAAGTAAGCTGCTGATAGTTGATTTTGGTATTACATGTATTATTTTATTTACTTAGTTACAGAGACTTATATATGTATGAATTTCGTATGAGAAATTTTTAAATAAAAAATCCATTTTTTTTATTAATATATGAGATTTTATTAATAACTTTGACGCCGTATATATATGTTAAAAGTGTATAAGATTTTTTTTTATACGCTGAGGTGTGTATATTAAGGAGTAAGACGAATCCTTTAAAAGACGAAATAAATAAATAGGATTTATTCAATGAACTTTTGTTTGTCAAGAGTTTCATTTCCTTTTAATCGCGCAAAGGCGTGGTTGCATTGTTATTTTTAATCCCGATATTATTCATAGAATAAAGAATAGTACTATGGGTTAACCGAAAAAATTTATTTAATAACCAAAACTCAATCTCATGAAAAAAATGAATTTGAATTTTTTATGGCTAAAAGGAAAAATGGTGTTACCGCTATTTTTGCTTGTTGGTCTTTTTGTACTCAGTACAAATACAACTAGTGCGCAAGCAGTAAATTCTTATGTTAATAAGATTACACTGCATGTGAACGCTTTACCAGACGTTGGTGCGGTAAATTTACCGACACAGAAATCAGTTAGAAACGCAGTTAATAATCCAAGACTTTCAAATGACTTAATGGTTAATTTGGAAAAAGAGTTTGGAAGTTTGATTATTTATGGAATTGAAAGAGAAGGCTTTGGCAATAAAGAAGCTATTGACAAAACATACCAAATATTGAACAAGAAAATTCCTGCTGAATATTTGGATCCTGCAAAGCAGGTTTATGTTGATTTATTGCAGTAAAATTTAAAGAATTAAATAACCAAAACTCAATCTTATGAAAAAAATATTATTAATTTTTATGGTAATGGCTACGGCCTTTACAACATATGCACAGGGACCCTGGAGTGAATCAAACGCCAGCAATAACTTTGAAAACGGTTATAATGTAAACCCTGCATTTAACTTTAATGCTGCTGCTGATTTGACAGTACCGGCAGGTATGGATTTGACATTGAATACGATTGCAATAAATTTGTTCATGTCACCGGGAGCAACTGCTACGGATATAGATGTAACAATATATGAAAATGATGGTTTATCAAATTTGCCCGGAGCTGTTGTTGATGTTCAAAATAACTTAACCCCTGCTTCAAGTGTGGTTCAGGGAAACAATTTTGGATTTGATATTTCAACTGTTACTATTAATTTGACTCCTATTGTATTGGCAGGAGATGCTGTAAGTACTACTACTTATTGGGTAGGTGTACAAGCAGTTAATTCAACGGGTGGACACACTTATTGGGAAATTTCTTCAGCGAGTACCGTTGGGTATGACTTTGCATTCGATAACGGAGGTGGATGGAGTAACGTAGTACCTGGAAGTGACTTAGTTTATACTTTTACGGGGGAGACTACTGCAATTGCAGGACCAGCTGCTCAGGATTGTCATTTGGATTGTCCTGGAGACATGGTAGTATATCTTGATGCAGGAGAATGTTGTTGGCCTGCACAATACGAAGCAAGAACAGAAGGAACATGTAATACTAATTACGACACTATATTAGGAGCACCTCCAGTAGTGAACGGATTTGTAGGAGATTTTGATATTTCTACTTTCTCTGAATGGGATCCAACAGCTTCAGCTCTTGGAGCAGCACAAGCTAGTCCTTTTACATTAAACGGACCCGGATCAGTTGCAATAGGAGCAGGACTTGGTGTTAGTGGTGCATTCAGTGCTATTGATATGAATAACTTGCCTAATGAGGTAACATTGTATGCTAGAGATAGATTTGAAATTGGTCAATGTGATCCGAAAGGAGAGGGGGCTGTTTGGAACTACACAATGGTAAATTTTGTAGCAAATTTTGATGGAACTTTGCAGTTTGATTGGGATTACGTTCAAAATGATGCATTTGGATTGCCTGTTTATGATCCATTTGGATACTTGGTTAACGGATCATTCACTACACATTATATTGCTAGTCCATTTGGTGCATCTAACCAAAATGGAACTTTCAATGTTCACATGAGTGCAGGACAAGCAATTACCTTCTTTGTGAGAACTGATGATGCAGATTGTAGTTCACATGCTACGATGAATAACTTTTCATTTGTTGGTGATCCTATTACAGACGGTATTGTTGTAGCTGAAGGACCTGCAATCGGAACAGCAATTTGTAAAGGAGAAACAGGTCATGTAAAGCTATATTTGTTAAATGCAGCACAGGTTATTGACAGTTGCGAATTTGATTTGACAGTAGTGCCATACCAAAATCCTAAAAGTTCATTAACATGTAACGATCAAGTACAGATATCAGTAGATCAAGATTGTAATGCTACGGTAGGAGCTGATGATATATTGGAAGGTGGCCCTTACGGATGTTATGATGATTATAGAGTGGAAATATATGACTATATGCCTGCTGCACCATTCAATGTGCCTGGCAATATTGGAAATCCTGTACCACTAGGAAACTATTTCGTAGGAATATTTGATGCAGCAGGAAATAACTGTTGGAGTCAGATTACTGTATTGGATAAGATGCCACCAACTATTGAGTGTGTATGTCCTGAAGGTGGAGAATTTCCAGCCGGTGCTGTTGTGCCCGGATCAATAGGAGGTGCATTCACAAGTCAAGATTTGACAGCAAATCTACATTTTGACTGTTGGGACTTTGGTACAGGAAACCAAATTCCTGATTTAGGAGATCATTATTATGACTTATATGCAATTACTGTATCAGGAACCGGAACATATGCCATTACGGGTTCAGATGGTAACAAAATGATCGTTGGTGTATTTGACGCTCCATTCAATGCTGTTAATTCATGTTCAAACATGTTTGACGGAATGGGAGGTTATGTACTGGGATCATCAGGATTATTCTTTGAAGAACCTACAAATGCCGGTAATATTGACAATACGGTTGATTTAGTAGCTGGAACAACATACTATATAGTAGTAAGTGATTTTGATGCAGGATATGAAGGATCACATTCAATTACTATTACACCTCCTCAAGGAGAAGAAGTATACTTTGCTAAGACAGTATACGGTGCTGAATGTGAATTTGCAGGATGTTATGAAGAAGGAGGTAATTATGCATTCCCATTACCAACATTTGATGATAACTGTAGTGCTAATTTGACATGGGTGCAAACAGTAACCGACGGACCTGATTGTGGTACATATATAGTTAAGAGAGTATATACTGTAACAGACGGAGCTGGAATGACAGCGACATGTACATCAGACTATTTCTTCAAAGGAATCGACTTATCCAATATGGTGTGGCCGGTAAACTTTGACGGAGTAGCGGGACACAATGATATGTTGGAATGTAATACCGGATATGTAGTAGATGCAAATGGTAACCCACATCCAATAGTAACAGGAGCACCAGCAGGATTCAATGATGCATGTGGAACAATAGAAGTATTCTACGAAGATCAAACATATCCATTGGTATGTGGAA
>JALSPK010000064.1 GCA_026986005.1 Saprospiraceae bacterium | reverse complement strand
TCACCATTCTGTTGATTTCTTCCGGCATAGTCAAATCCCAAGACCGAATCCCACCTTCGATATGCGCTATTTTAATTCCCAGTTTTTTAGCGGCAATAGAGCAAGCCATTGTCGAAGTGACATCTCCGACCACCATACAGAGATCCGAAGGATTTTTCAATAGCACGGCTTCATACGCCATCATTATTTTTCCGGCCTGGGTAGCTTGAGTTCCGGATCCAATTTCCAAATTGATATCGGGATCAGGGATATTAAGTTCTTCAAAAAAACTCCCGCTCATATTCCGGTCATAGTGCTGACCTGTATGAATCAATCTATAATCAATATCTTTTCCTTGTTTTTTAGCAACTTTAATCGCCTCTATAATCGGAGCTATTTTCATAAAATTCGGTCTTGCTCCTGCGATGATGTCTATTTTCATATTTTATTTATTTATTATTTTTTTATATTCTCTTTTGTTTATAAAAGCAATGTAGTGACTTTGAAGCTGAGCAAAGCGAAGACTCAAAAGCACGGTAAATGAAACACATTTTTATTCTAAATTCACTTCCTTTCTCTCTATTTTTAAAGAATCATGAATTTCATCGAAAACATTCAGCCCACCAAGCCATTCAAGCATTATATTTTTAGCAATATTTGTTGAGTGTTTTGAATAGTAAGAATTATATGAAGAAAAATTCCAATCTTCAAAATTATTTGCTAATCCATGATGAATAGGATTATGATGAATATAGCAAACCAAATATTGTATTGTTCCATTTTTACTTACTTTTATTCTTTTTAATTTGCGTATAAAAATCGGACCTTCGTGCTTATACTTGTTATTATATTTAATACTTACTGAACTGAAAAAACGTTTAAATTGATTGCTCAATAATTCATTTATTGATATTTCTTCAGATATAAATCTCTTTATTGCTTTTGTTTGTTCTTTGATAGCTCCAATTTCTATTTCTTCCCGGTTTTTAACTCTAATTAGAAAGTGAAAATGATTCGGTATTAAACAATATGCATAAGTTTCTAAATAGGATGAAAAATACTTTATATATTTTGCTAAAAAAAATTGAAAATCATCATCATCTTTAAACAATATCAATTAGTAATAGCTTTATTATATATGTGGTATACCCCACCTTCTTCAAAGCTTTGCCAATAGTTAAATCCCATATTTAGTTATTCTAGGTTAAATATTAAAATTAAAAAACTTCTTAATGTAGTGACTTTGAAGCTGAGCAAAGCGAAGACTCAAAAGCACGGTAAAAAGAACAACACACGATTTTATTACCGGCTTTGAAGTCGCTATCGCACTTTCAAGTCCTACTTTTTATTATTATATTCAATAACTTCATGGCTTTTTTCTTTCTATCAAAATCTTCCGCTAATTTTTTACACCCTTTTTGACAATCTTGATAAAAAGATTTATCCTCGTGCAATTTCAAAAGTTTTGCTATAAAATCTTCTTTGTTTTCAGGTTCAAAACACAGTCCTGCACCGTATCTTTCAACAATCTCTTTCGATTCCCCTTCAACGCCCAATAAAATAGGTTTTCTCATCGCCGCATTTTCAAAAATCTTGGAAGGAATAACTGTTTTAAATGTATCGGATTTTTTTAATGGCACCAATGCAACATCAGTGATACTAATATATTTTTGAATTTCGGACTTAGGTACAAAATCTATAAATGTTGTATTTTGTAATCCCAATTTCTTATTAAGAACAAGTAACTTTTGCTTTTCAGCACCATCTCCGAGAAATAGAAAATGAATATTTTTATCCAAATTTTTTATAGAATTCAAAATAAAATCCAATTTGTGAGCCATTCCGTGTGTACCTATATATCCGATTACAAATTTTTTTTCAAGTCCCAATTTTTCCATGATTGTTTTATCTTTTGGTATGGGTTTAAATTTATCGAGATACACCCCGTTCTTCACTACTTCTATTTTCTCTTCATCAATACCTCTTGAAGAAATATTTCTTTTGAACGAATCGGTTACAACCACTACTTTTGAAGCCTTTCTATAAAGAAATAGCTCTACTTTCTCCAATAAATCTAAAGTTTTACTATTCTTCATAGCATTTACCGCACGAATAGATTCCGGCCATATATCCCTTACCTCCATAATCCAGGGACGTCTTCTGAAGAGACTAATAAAATAGCCGCTAACAGCACTAAAAAATTGAGGTGAAGTAGCTATGATAATATCAACATTTCTTACAAAAAAAGATGCGAAAAATGCCATTTTAGCAAAACTGATGTAGTCTAATACCCGTTTTAGAAAACCGGCGTTTGACGTGATATAGCTCCAGACCCTTATCACTTTTATTCCCTCTATTTCATCTCTTTGAAATAGCTTGTTTTTATATCCATCGAATACTTTCCCCTTGGGAAAATTGGGAAAACAAGTCACAACAGTCACTTTGTATCCTGCATTCACCCACTCTTTGCAATGCTCGAATGTACGAGTCGCAGGAGCATTGACTTCCGGTGGGAAATTATCGGAAATAAATAATATGTGATTTATTTTTTTATTCAAGTTTTAAATTTTTTCATTAATCATATTTCAATAATCAAATCACGGAAATTGTAATTTTTAAATTTTCCTCAAAATCAATTTCTACTTTTTTAGACGGTCTCAATTCACCAAAACCCTTTGCTTGCAAATATTGTTGTTCCTTTAAAATTCCTCCTTCGACTTTAATTTTGCAATAACTCAAATCTATAATATTATTTTCGATTTGAGGAAAAATATCATTATCAAAATGCAGATGAGAGGTTGAATTATGTTTAGGGAAAATTTTGTCTATAATCTCAATACCGCTTTCATTAATAAAGAATTCCCTACGATGTTTATATTTTTTAGAAAAATGCACATACTCCAATATCAACATGTTTTCGTCTTCTGTTACTATTTCAGGAATACTCCGGCGGGCTACTCTAAAATCGCCCCATATCTCGGATTGTTCAATTTTATCTACCGTGACTGTATTGTGTGCACCGGTTGAGCGCTCAATGATTCTTCTTTTTGAATCACCACCATATACCGAAGTGCCTGTATCTACAATTACGGGGTTATTGCGGATGTACAAAACAAAACTAAAGATATCATTATGTCCGTGCCCCGGTATATAATCAGGCCCTATTTTACCGCTATCAATTACCAATTCATAGTTTTTCCCAACAAATTTTCTGTAACCGCTTTCTCTCAAAGATTTCTGAGAGTCGTGCAAACCCAATCTTTTTGCGTATTTAATCAATTCCTTACTGCCGGGAGCAATGCCTGGTGCACTATCGTTGAACAAAGGGATATCTCCTGTAGAAAAAGTAATATTCTCTAGCCAGGAATACATTAATCCTGCTTTGTTATTCAACAATTTTGATATTTCACTATTGTGGTATTTTGAATTGTTTACAATATTGATAGTATCAAGCATTCTAAAAAATATCAATTGGTGATACATCGGACTAAGTTCATAATGTGCCCCATCGGGTAAGATTTGTTCTTCCAATTGTACCGAGATTATTTCTTCCGCTTTTCCTATTAGTTTTTTATTATTGAAATATATTCCGGCGTACAACAGGGCAAATGCATTTTCCAACAGATGATTGCCTTGAAGATGATATTCGATATTTTCATATAGAAAAAATGATTGAGAGAATAAACTTTGATTTATCCTCTGCTTTTTCACCTTATACTTCAACAAAAATTTTATCCAATTTATAATCCTCAGAGATGTTGGAAAAGGTTCTAATCCATCTTTGATACTATCTATATCATTAATAAAATCTTCTATTAGTTTTGTTCCTTCCTCAAAATCAATTTGGGATTGATGTAAATATTCAAAATAGTTGAGATTATAAGTCCATAGTTTACCATACTTATTAAAATTCCAATCGATTTTTTGTTTAAAATCTTTTATTTTATTTAAAAATTCAAACCGGTAATCGCCATGATATCTTTTGTATGAATCTATAGATGGAATTAAAGTAATATTTTCATCTATTTTTGATTCGTCAAATCCTTCTTTGAGTTTAATATTTTTTTTTAAATATTTATTAAATCTATAATACAGCTGATATTTTACCTGAACAGGTTTCAGATATTTAATAGTATTGTAATATAGAAATATTTTTTTTAGCATTATTCTAATAACTAAATATTAATCCAACTTCTGGTTTTCAGTGATTCTATCGCTGCAATCGAAGCTTTTGAAGTATTAATAATTTCCTCATAAGGTATTATTGCATTGCCTCCTTTTTTGATTCTTTCCAAAAACAATTTAAATTGAGTCCTTTGACCTTTATCTTGTCCTGATTTAATACCTTTGGATTTGAAACCGAAATATTTGGATTTTCTAAAGTTGTCAATTACAATAGTTCTGTTTTGAGAATAAATTTCTATTCTTTCTTTTGAATATGATTTGCTCCCATTGGAGAAATAATTAATTACTCCTTGCGAACCATTTGCATATTTCAATAATATAGTTGCATTGTCAGTATTTTCTTTAGGGTTTGTTCCCAAGGAATTCATCGCTATACTTTCAATCAAGCTACCTGTAAAAAAAGTTATTAGATCTATCAAATGACAAGCCTCTCCGATTATTCTACCTCCACCTGTCTCCATATCGTGAACCCAAACTTCAGGGGGAATATATCCTGCATTCATAGTTGCAATGACATTTATCATTCCTGGATTTTCACCCAATTGTTTTTTTGCATCTTGGGCAAATGGCGAAAATCTACGGTTAAAACCGACGGTAATAGTCTTATTAGACTTCTTGTATGCTTCGTCAATTCTATCCAATTCTGCATAAGTCAATGCCAAAGGTTTTTCGACAAATACGTGTTTTCCGGAATTCAAAGCTTCTATTACCTGATTGGCATGAAGATTGTGTCTGGTAGTTATCATTACCGCATCAACATCTTTATCATTGAGTATTTCTTTGTAATCGGTAGTAGAATTTGCAATATTATTTTTCTTTGCTGCCAATGTTCCCGACAGACCGCTTGCACTAGCTATGTATTTTATATCGGCGTTCAATTTTTTAAGATGGGGCAAAATCATTGCTTTGGTATAATTGCCGGCTCCTATAATGCCAAGAACACCATTTTGACCTTCGAAATCTCTTGAAGAATCTGTTGACACGACTGTCTGAGTGATATTGACATCTCCCGGATATTTCAATATAGAAGCTATGGATTTGGAATTATTCATATCTCCATAGATTTTATCAAAATTTTCCAAATCCACTAATTCACTAATCAATGGTTGTACATCAAGTTTTTTGGAACTTATAGCTTCCAGTACAGCCTTGAAATTTCTTTTCTCTGTCCATCTCACATAAGCAATAGGATAGTCATTACCTTTTTGTTCATATTCTTCATCATATCTACCGGGTCCATAAGAACAGGAAACCTGAAAACTCAATTCTTTTTCATAAAAATCGGATCTTTGAATATTCAAACCGATAACTCCGACAAGTACTATTTTCCCTCGTTTTCTACACATGTTGGCTGCTTGGGAAATCACTTTATCGCTTTTTGTCGATGCTGTGATAATCACGCCATCCACACCTATATTGGAAGTGGATTCCATTGCTACATGAACAGGATTTATTCCGGAAGTATCATAAGCTTCAACCCCCCAAGTTTTAGCTAATTCCACCTTGGATTTATCAAAATCCAACCCTATAACCTTACATCCGTTTGCAATCAACAATTGGGTAGTAACCAAGCCTATTAATCCAAGTCCCGTAACGACTACAGTCTCTCCGAAGGTCGGGTTTAGCAATCTGATACCTTGCAATGCAATTGCACCGATTACTGTAAAAGACGCTTTATCGTAAGAGATATTATCCGGAATTTTAGCAACAAGGTTTTTTGGTACAGATACTATTTCAGCATGGTTTCCATTGGATGCAACCCTATCTCCAATTTGAAATTCGTCTACTCCGCTACCGACACCGATTACCTCACCGGCATTGCAATATCCGAGTGGCAAAGGTTCGCCAAGTTTTCTAAAAACAGCTTCCAAAGTCGGTTTTATACCGTCTGTTTTCATTTTATCCAATACCATTTTTACTTTTTCCGGTTGCTGTCGGGCTTTATCTATAAAATTGGCTTTACCAAAATTTACCAACATTTTTTCAGTACCCAACGAAACCAACGAGCGATGGGTTTTTATAAGAACTTGTCCGGCTTTTACCTGTGGTGCCGGCAGCTCTTCCAAAATAGTTTTACCGGATTTAAGATCCTGTATTATTTGTTTCATTATATTATATTTATTAATCAACAAATTGTCTCATCCACGATTCGATAGCCAATAAACTCCAAATCGAATACGATGCGTCAATTTTGCCTTTTTTATTATTTTTTATTAGATTTTGTATTTGTTTAGCGTCAAATATACCTCTTTGATTTATATTTTTAATAGATAATGATTCTCTAATCATATAATCTAAATCTTGTGTTATCCATTTTCTAACAGGTGCGCCAAAACCTGTTTTTGGTCTATAAATCACTTCTTTCGGAAGATATTTTTCAGCTACTTTTTTCAATAGATATTTAGTTGTCTTACCGTTCATTTTAAGATCGACCGGCAACTGTGTGCTTAATGATACCAAATCATTATCCAAAAACGGAACACGTGTTTCAATACCAACGGCCATACTCATTTTATCCGTATAATTAAGGTTGTGATCAGGTAAAAAATACTTCATATCCCAATACAAAAGATAATTGAGAACCTCTTTTTCATCTGCGATATTGGTAAGTGATTTTATCAATATATCAGATGGATTGTACGCCTTAAGACGCTCTTGTATTTCCCGGTTAAACAAAGATTTGTTCACATTCAGGGGCAGCCACTCATAATATCCGGCAAGTCTTTCTATTTCAGATAAATTCCCGTGTTTTAACAGCTTTGACAATCTTCTGATTTTTGGGTTATTTTGTGGTAAAACCGAACTTATGCCTTTTAAACCTTTAATCATAAATCCGGGAAATGCTTTCAGATATTTTTCCATCAAAATAGCCTGATGTCGTCTATATCCGGAAAACAAATCATCCCCTCCTGCACCACCCAGCAATACGAAATCCCCTTTATATCTTGCCATTTTACTTATATTAAGAACATTTAACGGCGCTGCATCAGCCTGCGGTTCATCCAAATGCCAAATCATCTTATCAAAATCATTGACGATATCCACATCAGATTTTACAATCTCCAAATCAACACCAATGTGTTTGGCAACTTTTTTTGCATAAAACAGGTCATTTGTAAATCCTTCAATATTGTTTTTAGTTATATCTGTGTCTATAGTATAAGTCCTTAATTTTTTACCTGTTATTTTTTTAGCAATAGCTACAATGAGACTGGAATCCAATCCACCAGAAAGGAAAAACCCAATAGGAACATCTGATTGGAGCTGTCTTTCGACTGCATTGGTAAACGTTAAATCCAATTTGTCAATCCATTCTTTTTCATCTCGTTCCTCTCGTTTACCATCAAATGGAATTTCAAAATACTTAGTAAATTTGAGCTCATTAGGATAATCTAATGGTATATTTACATAGTGTCCGGGCAGTAATTTTTTAACATACTTGAATGGAGTTTTTTCTCCCGGAGAGTACAAAAAATGGAGATAGTTTACAAGAGCCTCATAATCCAAACTTTTGTCAATACCCTCAATATATTTAAATGATTTTAATTCAGAACCGAATATAAAATCTCCATTGTGTGCATAGTAATAAAGAGGTTTGACCCCATATTGGTCTCTGCATATTATAAGTTCATTTTGAGTTAAATCCAAAATTGCCAAAGCAAAAATACCATTTAACATCCTGAATATTTCAGTTCCGTATATTTGATATCCTGCTAAGATAGTCTCTGTATCAGAAGTGGATTGAAAAGAATAAGCATTACCGATTTGTCGTCTTATATCAAGATGATTGTATATCTCCCCATTGTAAACAATAACAATGGAGTCATTATTTGAAATCATCGGTTGATGACCACGTGGTGATAAATCCAGGATTGACAATCTTTGGTGAGCCAAAGCAATATTTTTATAATAAAGTATGCCTTTATCATCAGGTCCTCTGTGAGCAATCAAGGTATTTGCTCTTTCAATGCTTTTTATAATATCTCTATTGGATAATATTCCTGTAATTCCGCACATTTATATTTTTTTTATTTTATCCATTATTATCTCTGTCGTTTTTTCCCAATTCGGCATTTTAATCACGTCTTTATAGGCTAAATCTTCTTCACTTTTATTGCTAAAATTCATACTTTCCATAATCTTTTCTAATATATCTGATGGATTATCGGGATCAAAAAACCAAGAATTGTGATTACATACTTCGTGAGCAAAATCCATATCAGAAGTAATGATTTTTTTTCTAAAAAACATTGACTCAATATATGTACCGGAAAAAGATTCTAAAATAGTGGGTAGCAAAAGCGCATCTATCCTTGAATACAAATAACCGATTTTTTCCATAGGAACACGACCAAGATTAATGATAGTATCTTCTAGTTCTCTTGTTTTTATCAAATCCAGTATATGCTTAGCTTTAGGGTTTTCTTCTTTTTCTAAAGTGATGTAAATTTTTATTCTTTGATTTTGCTTTTTGATTAACTCTGCTACTTCAATGAGAATCTCAATATTTTTGTGTGGATAGTAAACACTAAGACAAAGGCATTTATAAGCATCAGAATCCTCGGTGACGGAATAAATATTTTCATCGTAAACTATTTCTTTTTGAAGATTGTCAACAGAAACAGCATTGGGAGCAATAAAGATTTTTTTGGCATCAAGATTGTATAGTTTCACCAATCTTTTTTTTGCAGTATTGGTTTGAGCAAAAAGAAAATCTGAATATTTTAGTCTGTTTTTAAACAAAATAACCATTAGCTTGGAAATCCAAAAATTTTTAATATTCATTTGTTTCCAAACTTTACTTTCCGGATAAATAGCATACGGAAAATGAAACAAAGTTATTTGTTTGTATTTTTTTGTAGGTAGTGCAATATTTCCCATATTAAACACTTTAGTCGCATTTGTGTTTTTTAATATTTTCAATATCCAATAATCAAGTAAAATCCTATTGACCGGACTATGATATTTAGAAGGAACAAAATGTAATTTGAGATTCTGATAATTTAGATTCTTAAATAATTTATCATCCGGCACTACGGCAACAAAACTATCGTCTTTGAAGTTTTGACCTAAAACTTTTAGAAAATTGACAGCAACGGATTTACCACCTCCTACTCTTAACGTTGCTGCATTGATAAAAAAAATATTTTTATTCATACTCTTCACTTGCAGATATTTTATTTTTTAGGGTAAGCCTTCCGAAAAATCTTCCAATATTAGCCGGCAATACAGTAAAAACAAAGATAGTCAACGCTCCCGGCAAATATCCTCTTGTAATAAAAAAATACAGGAATGAAAGAGATACTGCATATACCACAACTGCAAATCTATTGTTGATATTTAGCTTTGTCCATTCCCAAATTCTTCTGTAGATAAATCCCAATAAAAAAGATATGCCCATCAATCCATACCAACCATAGGCGATATACCACTCGGAAAAATATAACATCGCAGCCCATTTATGTGCTTCGATTCTCTCCAACTCGGGATAGACTTTAATCGGGTCTCTAATGTATTGATCTGTATTTTTATCAGGAAAAAATTTTCTTGGAATTGGGAGCATTATCGTATTTATTAGGATATCGTTTTTTACAAAATCTACTTTTTCCGGAACTGCTTTGATTACAACACCGGATATTGGAAAAATATTTGTTTCTCTAAAACCTGCCAACAAATAATTGGCATCAGATTTATTGTCCAACTTCGAAAGATTTAGCCCTTTATTATGATTTCTTATTATACCAATTACGCCCATTGACATTATAAAAACAGGCAAAATTACAGCAATCAATATCAAAGGAGGCCTTTTCTTTATACTAAGAAAATACGATATCATCAAAGTTGAAAAAAGTAAAAGAATTCTATACCTAAAGCCTAAGCTAGAATAAATAGATAATGATAAGACCAAGAAAATCAAAAATGTCCAAAATTTTGGACTCAATATATTAAGCCTTTTCATCGACAACAACATCATAGAATTGCCTACAATCAGAAAGTTAATGCCCATGTTGAGATAATTCAAAAAACCACCAAATTCCCCGGATTCTGCAAAATGTGAAGCATTAAATGGATTCATTTGTGATATAAATCTACTAGGATTAGCTATAGCATACATCAAAATTCCAAGCAAATTAATAGTTAGAGCTATTATAAATATTTTATTGTACTTATTTATATAAGGTTTGGATTCTCTTTTCTTTTTTAGAATAAAAGAGTATCCTAAATATACAGATACAATAGACAAAAAACTACCTTTCCATGCGGGTTCGTAAAACTGCCTGATAAACTCTCTTGGAAATACTTTCATGTCGATATTAATGAATATCAGCGGTCCGATTACCGTGTATATCAAGTATATTAATCCTATAAATACTATTGGAGAAAATATCTCTAATTTGTTTTTAGATACTATTGGCCTAAAAAAAGAAATTATCAAGATTGTAACTATCCCGATTACATACATTTTTTCGTTAAAATATAATGACTCAGTCATTTCTTGTAATTACTAAAATACTTGAATGAATTTCTCACACAATTGTTTTATAAAAGTCCGCTATCTCGTTTCTAAATCTTCCCCAAGTGTATTCTCTAGCTTTTTTTTCGGCTTCAATCCCCATTTCAAGATGATTCCTATCATCAATGAATTTTTCGATTTTTTCAGCAATAGCTTCCGCTGATCTGATAGGGACAATATAGCCTTGCTTTTCATTTTGTATTATATCTGCTCCCGAAGTATTGTTTGTGGTAATTACCGGCAATCCACTTGCCATAGCTTCTAAGATTACAAGCGCAAAACCTTCAACTAAAGAAGGGAAAACAAATACATCACTTTGATTAAGCTCCTCTGCCAACTCTTTGTGACTGAGATTTAACTTTACCGTGATATTATCTGAATTTACATATTTGTCTAGCAAAACATTATCTGCTTTTCTCCCACATAATGTCAAGGAAATATTTTTAGATTTTAATATTTTCATAGCGTCAAGCAAATAAGAAACTCCCTTTCTTTGGATTATATTTCCTACAAAAATCAATTTCAATTTACCGCTATTTCTCTCTTTTCTATTATTAATATTGAATTTGTCAAAATCAACACCGTAAGGAATGATTTTTATTATATCTTCGTTAATTCCATTTTCAACGAGGCTCTTTTTCGTAAAAGAACTAGCAACTACAATATGGTCAGCCATTTTAGGTTCTGCAATCAAATGATGAAGTTGGTCTTCAGACAATACCATTTCAACTTCATTATTCAATGAAAAAGATGCTTCAGGCACCCTTTCTATTTCTTCTTGAAAAATTCTTTTAATACTTGAGGGATGAGGATGGACTTGAAAAAGGATTTTTTTATTACTCCCATTATAATTTTTAAAAGCATTGTAAGCATAATAACTGTATAAAAATAGGTTTGAGTCTGTTTTTATTGCCTTTTTAAGTGCAATCTGACTAAGTATACCGTCTTGTTTTCGGAAGAATACCTCTTCTTGCTCTTTTTTAATTTTTTGTAATATTTGTAATAAAACAACATTATATGAATTGTAAACTTTTGAATTTTCAAGCCCTTTTCTATATCTCTTTTTAAAATACGGTAATAATCTTTGAAGCAACCCGGGACTATAAAAATCCGTAACCAACTCCTGTAAAGCATCAATTTCATTCAATGCCAACGCTACTTGATAATGATCCCTAGAGCCTGCATGTGTGATTATTGCCTTTTTCATACATTCTATTTTGTTAATACTTTTTTACTGAAATAACCAATCATTTCCAAAATCATTTCTTTCCCATTCATAATTAAATTAACTATGAAAAGAGAGATATAAATAAATATAAATAAAAATAAATTGCTCTCTCCCTTTAGTATTAAATATACACTATAGATTGCAAATATTGAAGGGATAAAACTAAACCCTATGATCTTTATAATCCCCAGTTTAAAATTGCCGGGAAATAGAGAAATTAAAAACACAAGTGATGCAATTAGACCTGCTATTTCAGAATAGACCATCCCTATCCCAATGGAGGCTAAACTTCTTACTAAAAATAATGGAATCAAAAACAATAAAGTCACCTTGATGATGACAATAGCAAATGTTTTTTTTGTGTAATTAAAGGCTCTTATAATTGAAAGAAAATTGTAACTAAAATTGAATAAAACAGAAGTGGCAACAATATAAAAATAAAATATAGAATCAAAATTTAATTCGTGTTTTGTCCATATCTCAAATAAATTTTTTGCAAAAGGGCTTAACACTATAAAAAATAACGAAATCACAAAACTGCTTATACTTAAATTTATAAATATTATATTCAGTATTCTTTTCCAGTTTTTCTCTGCGTAGTTTGCCTGCATTTCCGGTAATGTCGGGTTTATGATGCTGGCTACACCGCCGGTTGCACTATTTCCAATTGTCCTCGTAGTAGAAAATAATGGTACGATAGATTCTCCGATATAGTGAGAGATATACAAGACAAGTCCATCGTGCTGGAATCGCTCAATAAAATTGCTAAACAATAAATACAGTGACTTTTTAAAAGTCACAAACTCTTCTTTTATATTTCCCTCATTCCACCAAGGGTAAAATTCCGGTGCAACCGCCTTTATATTCAATGCAAAAATGTATAAAACTATTAGCCTGAAGACGGAAACAGCTATCGCGATTAAAAACAAATCATTTAAAATCCAAACTCCTAAAATCAATATTACTAAATCAAGAATATTGTATATAAAATTAAACCTATATAAGTAGTTTTCTTTTTTGATGGGTTCATACAATTTGGCTAATAAACCCGAAAACATGCCAAAAATCAGGCTGGAAACAGCTAAAAGTAAAAATACAAAATTGATTTTGTAATTCAATACATTTATCAAATCTATTTTTACAACTTGAGGGAAAAGGAAATTGGTACTTATACCTATAACAATTATTAATAGAATTCCCAATTGTAACAACGAAAATCTGAATGCAGATTTAAAATCTTTTACAGCCTTGTGTTTATCTACCCTAAAAGTAAGATTGATTTTATTAGAAACATATTGAAAATAGCCGTGATTGACCGTCATTATTATTCCAACTGTTGCTACTACCAATAACCAAAAAGAATATTGTTCTTTGCCAACATATTTCAAGAACAAAGGAACTAAGATAAACTGCCTTCCAAAGCTAATAGCATAAGCAAAAACTGTCCAAAAATACGACTTGGCTATCCTGTTAAAAAAGCTTTGGCTCATTTATACTTATTGATTTATTGCTGAAAGTAAAGAAGATGACCATATATCGCAGGTGATTTTTCTTGACAAAACGATGCTTTTTTTGCTCATCTCAATTAGTTCTTTATCATCTTTTCTCATTAAAAGAGTTAATTTTTCTTTAAGAGATTCATAATTATTTGTTTTAAACATATACCCATTATAGCCATTTATTAAAAAAGTAGTAGCCGCTCCAACTGAATCCGAAAGAATCATAGGCAACCCAACTGAAGCTGCCTCGTGTACGACCAATCCCCAATGTTCATTTTGAGATGGCAAGCAAAAAACTCCCTGTTGCGCAATATATTCGTTTAGTTCTTTGGGTTGCATAAACGATTTTATAATAATATTCTCATTTTTTATAGATGCAATTTTATCTTTAAGAGGTCCTTCCCCTATCAAAATAAGTTTCCAATTGTTTTCAAATGAAGCTTGAACTTCTGCAAAGACTTTGGCTAGTAAATAAGGTTGTTTATATTCAACAAATCTGCCTACAAATACGATTGTTTTAGGATAATAGCTTTGTTTTTTTTGAATAAAATGCTGACCAATTTCATTTTTGTTCAAATAATTTCCATTATAGTAATTTAGGATTATCTCATTGTCTTCAAACCCCATTTTTCTCATATAAAAGTACTGAGGATATCCCGGTAACCACACATAGTCAGAGAAGGATTTGATGAACTTATGCCCGATATACTTAAAGACATACTGTTTTAATGTTGATTTCCACAAATTGTCGGAAGACATAACAACAGGAACATTTTTCTTTTTAAAAACTCTACCGATATCCCGAAACAAGCGATCATTCCACCCGGCTATGACAACCAAATCAGGCTTGAATGACATTGCCATTTCTTTCACTTCATTTTGAGAATATTTATCCAAAGAATGATAAATGATATTATCGGACAATTCAAGATTATAAGGCGCATTTTTTTCATAAGGATAAAAAAATACCGTAATATTTACATCAAAATTATCAGAAAAATATTCAAGATTGTAATAAAAATACCCTGACAATTCCGGTGTAAAAAATATAATATTCTTCTTCTCCATTAGCGTTATTTTTTTAGTGTTTTAAGGAAATATTCATAAGTAATTTTAAATCCTTCACTTCGGGAAAATTTAGGTTCCCATCCCAATATTTCTTTTGCCTTTGTAATATTTGGACGTCTTACTTTGGGGTCATCCTGAGGTAATCCTTTGTGAATTATTTTAGATTTAGTTCCTTTAACCATATCCAAAACCTCCTCAGCTGCTTGTAGAATGGTTATTTCTTCAGGATTACCAATATTTACAGGATATGCATAATCACTATGCAAAAGCATATAAATACCTTCAACCAAATCATCTACATAGCAAAAAGATCTGGTCTGATTGCCATCTCCAAAAACGGTAATATCTTTGTTTTCTATGGCTTGAGAAAAGAATGCCGGTAAAGCTCTACCGTCATTTACTCTCATTCTTGGTCCATAAGTATTGAAGATTCTTACAATTCTAGTTTCTACTTTGTGAAAAGTGTGATAAGCCATTGTCAAAGCTTCCATAAATCTTTTTGCTTCATCATAAACCCCTCTGGGACCTATCGGATTGACATTTCCCCAATACTCCTCTGGTTGAGGGTTAACTAAAGGGTCTCCATATACCTCAGAAGTAGATGCTATTAGCATTCGTGCCTTTTTTGCCTTTGCCAACCCCAATAAATGCAATGTGCCGAGCGACCCGACTTTCATAGTTTGTATAGGCATTTTCAAATAATCAATGGGTGATGCAGGAGATGCAAAGTGTAAAATGTAATCCAAATCACCGGGAATATGTACATATTTGCTCACGTCATGATGATAAAAAATAAAGTCTTTTAAAGGCATTAAATGAGCTATATTTGCCATGTCTCCCGTAATCAAATTGTCCATACCATATACAATATATCCTTCTTTGATAAACCTATCTGCAAGGTGAGAACCTAAAAATCCTGCAACACCAGTTATTAATATTTTTTTTTGTTCCATGTTTTTTATTTTAAACTATTTACGGCTTCGCCCTCCGTCAGTCCCAATAGGCTACGGTTACTCATTGAATCTAGATCAATGAATCTCCAGCAATATTAATTTTGCAAATATAATAATGTTTGAAAACATTACTATTATATATTAAAAAAATATATAAGAGATATTTATACTGTAAAAGGATGCTTAGCTAAAGATAACTTAGCAAATGGATGATAATCTCCTTTCAAACCAATAGGTTGTTGATGACGAATATTATGTACAATATCAATCGCTTGCTTAGAATCTTCTAGCCCAAAACCTTTACCTCCTAATATATGCTCATAGCTCTTGGTGTGTAATTCAGTAAAACCACCGCTAAATTCAAATGTATCATCACCAATTGTAATAGCTCTGTATGTTCTTAATCCTTTTGCTCTTACTTCTTCGGGAATTGTATTGTAATTGATACTTAAAAAATATCTCACTCTGGCTCTGTCAAATTCTAAATATCCGGCTGCTCTATCATGTGTGTGAATATGCACGATATTAGATTTTATCTTTCCAAAAATCCAACCAAGCATATCAAAAAAGTGTACCCCTATGTTTGTGGCAATACCTCCTGACTTTTTCACATCTCCTTTCCAACTTGTGTAGTACCAATGTCCTCTTGATGTAAGATAAGCCAAATCAATATCATAAATTTTATCTTTTGGGCCATTTTTTATCTTGTTTTTCAAGTCAATGACACTTTGATGAAGCCTTAATTGTAAAATATTGTAAATGGTTTTTCCGGTTTCTTTTTCTTTATCTTGTAGCGCCTCAAGATTCCAAGGGTTTAAAACGATAGGCTTTTCGCAAATCACGTCAGCTCCCTGATTTAGGCCAAATCTCATATGGGAATCGTGCAAATAATTAGGTGTACAAATACTCACATAATCCAATTCAGTACCGTTTCTTTTTATCTTTTCAATATGTCTGTCAAATCTTTCAAACTCCGTAAAGAAATCTGCATTTGGAAAATAACTATCCATTATCCCTACCGAATCAAAAGGGTCTAATGCTGCAATAAGGTTATTGCCTGTATCTTTAATAGCTTTGAGATGTCTTGGAGCAATATACCCAGCTGCCCCAATTAGTGCAAAATTTTTCATAGTGTTTGTTTTTAATAGTATGTTATTATATATGTGAATCAAAAAATGTGGTTTTTATAATAGTCACTACTTACCTATTGCCTTAACTTCAAAGCCAATCTCGCGCAATTTTCTGTGATCTAATATATTTCTTCCATCAAAAATGTATGCAGGTTTATTCATGTTTTTATATATCTTCTGCCAATTATAATCCTTAAATTCATCCCACTCTGTTATGATAGCAACAGCATACGCTCCCTTCAAAGCGGTATATGGATCTTTTGTGTAATTCAAATACAATCTATTCTCTTCAGGATTTCTCGTTTTTAAATAGTCAATATCCTCAAACATTCTTTTTTCTGTGACTTTTGGATCATATACAAAGATATCTGCTTTATCTTCTATTAAATTATCTGCTATGTATATAGCTGCAGATTCTCTAGTATCATTTGTGTCTTTTTTAAATGCCCAACCAAGAAATGCAATCTTCTTTCCTGATAGAGTATTGTTCAAAGATGAAATTATATCATCTGCAAATCTGTTTTTTTGATAATCATTTATCCTAATTACATTTTCCCAGTAGTCTGCAACTTCATCCAAACCATAAGATTTAGCAATATAAACCAAGTTTAATATATCCTTCTGAAAACAAGAACCGCCAAAGCCAACAGAGGCTTTCAAAAACTTTGAACCAATTCGTGAATCCATTCCGATAGCTTTTGCTACTTCGTCAACATCTGCACCTGTCTTCTCACACAAAGCAGAAATTGCATTGATAGATGATATCCTTTGTGCTAAAAATGCATTTGCAACAAGTTTTGACAATTCTGATGACCAAATATTTGTTCTCAATATCCTTTCATCAGGAATCCATTCCTTGTATATATCAGCTAATGCCTCTATAGCTTTTAGTCCATCCGGACTTTGGCTTCCTCCTATCAATACACGATCAGGATTATTCAAATCTTGTACTGCTGTACCTTCTGCTAAAAATTCCGGATTAGACAACACTTGAAATTTAACCCCATTTGAAGTATTTGATAATATTTTGTGAACAGCCTGCGCCGTTTTAATAGGTATTGTAGATTTTTCAACTACAATTTTATCATTTTTTGCCACTTTAGCGATCATTCGAGCACTAGATTCAATATACTTCAAATCTGCCGCCATACCCTTCCCTTTCCCATAGGTTTTAGTAGGTGTATTAACAGACATGAATATCATTTCCGCATTTTCTATTTCTTTCTCTACTTCAGTAGAAAAAAATAAATTTCTACCTCTGCTTTCCCTGACAACTTCAGACAATCCCGGTTCGTATACGGGTAATTCATCAAAATTATTACTGTTCCATTTTGCAATTTTTTCAGCATTAAGATCCACTACTGTTACCTTGATATGAGGACATTTTTGAGCAATTATGGCCATAGTAGGACCTCCTACATACCCTGCACCAATGCAACATATTGATTTAATTTTTTCTGGAATATTCATTAATTTAGTTTTTTGTTTTAGACAAAGATCAAACTTATCTCTAAAATTTGTACGCATTTATAACAAATAGCAACCTTTCACTTACAAATACTTAATAATTTTCTACAATAAACACATTTTGTATTTGTTTTATTGTTGTCACCCTTTCGATTGCTATTTGCTTTGAAACAATAAAAATAAAATAGCAAAGATATAGTTTTGTTAGTGGGTTAGCAATAAAATTTGTATTTTTAATAAAAAATAATACTTTTACTTTTTGAAGTTACTTAATACCCTTCAATAAATAATCATTAATGAGTTTAAAAAGGTTTGCAAAAGACACGGCAATTTATGGAATAGCAACGGTATTACCTAGAATAATAAATATTCTTTTACTAGGTCTTTTTACTAAAAATCTGAGTACAGGTCAGTTTTCTGAAGCTACTGATTATTGGATATTCGCCTCTTTATTTAATGTGATTTTAACTTATGGAATGGAAACTTCATTTTTTAGGTTTTTCACAAAGCTCAAAAATGATAAAAGAGTTTTAAATACAGCGTTTACATCAATTCTTATCACGAGTTTAGTCGCTTTATCTTTATTATTGATTTTCAAATCTCAATTATCAGTATTTTTGAATATAAAAACAACTCATCTTTCATTTTTAATTTGGATTACTATTTTGGATACTTTAGTTGTTATTCCCTATGCTTATTTGAGAGTAATAAACAGACCTGTTAGATTTGCATTTTATAAAATATCAAATGTTCTGATAAACTTGATTGTTATAGTATTTTTATTTGTTGCGCTCCCTGTTTTTGAACAAAATAATTTTTTACAAAAAGATTTAATTCTAGCGTATTTTAATTCTGATTCTAAAGTGATTTTTATTTTTATAGCTAACTTTTTTGCAAGCTTAGTGACATTGCTTTTATTCCTGCCTATTATTTTAAAAATAAATTTAAGCATTAATAAAAGTTTACTAAAGCAATTACTAACTTATGGTTTGCCCATAATGATTGCAGGGTTAGCTTATGTAATTAATGAAAATATAGATAAGTTAATGATAAAACATTTTCTTGATAGAAATACAATGGGAGCTTATAGCGCAACATATAAAATAGGGGCAATAATGACTCTGTTTATTACAGCATTTAGATTAGGAGCAGAACCATTTTTTTTCAGCCAAAGCGATAAAAAGGATGCTAAGCAAAAATATGCTAAGATTTTACTTTTGTTTACTATAGCTGGAGCTTTTTTTTATGTTGCAATTGTTGCCAATATGGATATAATAGCCTCTATTTTCATCAAACAAAAGGAATATTATAGTACGATTGCAATTGTACCGGTTATACTTTTAGCAAACTTTTTACTAGGAATTTACTTTAATCTTGCCATTTGGTATAAACTTACAGACAGAACAAAATTCGGCATGTATTTTTCTGTTTTCGGAGCTCTTGTTACTTTAGTTTTTAATTATATAATGATACCCAAAATCGGGTTTATGGCTGCTGCATGGGCTACTGTTGCTGCTTATGGTTCTATGGCTGTTGCATCGTTTGCGTTTGGTAAACAGTATTATCCAATCAATTATAACATCAAAAAAATTCTATTTTATTTATTTAGCTCAGCTGTTTTGTCCTATGTCATCTTTACGAATTTTTACGAGGATTTTCTTGTCAAAAATTCTATTTTAGCTGGTTATGGGCTATTAATTATTTTTCTGGAGCGAAAAAAACTTTCAAAAGTATAAGTATTATCTGACAAAAATCTTTCTTATGAAATTGGGACTCGAAAATAAATCTGTTATTGTTATGGCATCTTCTTCCGGTATTGGAATGGGAGTAGCGAAGGAATTTGCAAAAGAAAATGCAAATATCATGCTTTTTGGACGTTCAAAAGACAGGTTAGAACAAGCTAAACAAGAAATATTAATAGAGACAAATAATATAGTTAATTATACCATCGGAGATATTTCATCAAAAGAAGATATTGAAAAGGTTGTTCAAAACACAATCAACATTTATGGCTCTGTTTATGCGCTTTTTAACAATACTGGAGGACCAATTACAGCTAGTTTTGATGAATTGAATGACCAAGACTGGATTAGTGCCTTTGAGTTAACACTATTGAGTTATATTAGAACAATACGAGCAGTACTCCCCATAATGCGTAGAGCAGGAATAGGAAGAATTGTGAATAATACTTCAATTTCTATAAAACAAGCAATCGAAAATCTTATTTTATCCAATACTTTTCGAACAGGTATTGTAGGTTTAACAAAAACGTTGAGCCGGGAACTAGCTAAAGACAAAATATTGATAAATGTCGTTGGTGCCGGCAAGACAGATACCGAACGCGTAAAGTATCTAGATTCTGTCAGGGCAAAACAAATGGGTGTTTCAATTGAAGAAATACAAAAACAAAGTGTCGGTTCAATACCATTGAGAAGATATGGAAGACCAGACGAGATAGCAAAACTCGTTGTATTTCTTTGTTCTAAAGCAAATACCTATATTACAGGTCAAAGTGTTTTGGTAGATGGAGGTATGGTTTCAGGATACTAGTGTCGTACCCCCACTAAGTATTCTCTAGCATTTTAATATAGGCGCTTACCCACCTCAATTCTGCGTAGCCTATGTCTCTTGGACATTTTGGTAATAATTCACTAAATGTTAAATCTTCATTCGCTTTAATGATTTTTTCCAATACTTTCACGTCTTTTTTCTTCATCAATCTTAAAATATCAATAGTTTTATTCTCTATCCATCTTGTCATGTGACCTTGTATAGTCGAAAGCTTTAAATCTCTAAGTTTTGCAACTTCTTCAAGTGAATTGCCTTTTTCAAATAAATCAAGAGTGATTTTATAAGTTTCTCCTTTTACAATTTTATTTTTTTCAGTTTTTGAATTTTTTGAGATTCGCTTATTCGATCGAACATATTTAAGTTTTTTGGTGAAAATTATTTTTTTTCTGAATTTTAGTTTATAAAGATTTTCCATCAAAATCCAAATATCATTTTTTAATTCCTTTAAAATTTTGATATACTTACGTGTACCTTTTCTGATTTTATATTTAACGATATGCTCTTCTAAGGGTTTTATTACTTCCAAAAAAAGGTTATCAGTAAAGTATTCGATAGCTTTAACACTTCTTTCAATTACCATCTTTGAATCCTGATTATTCATTATTAAACTTCTCAATTGAATTTGAAACTTTTTAGCTATTTTATCCAACTCTTCCATAGCATTATGCAGGTCTTTGTATAATATAAAAACATTGCCTTGTTCGGGAATTTTGCCGTCCAAAATCAATTCTTTCCAATCTTCAAACTGATTGAGAATATTTGCAAACTGAAAAGCTTTTACCAATAAAAAATCACTGTATTCTTGTTTTGCCTTTGCCAATACTGATTCAATATCGTTACGCAGTTCGATTTCCTTATGATATTCGATAATTCTATTATCTGTAATAATATTTTCAACTTTTATCTTCGACATCAGCTTAAGTCCTTCAAGCGTGCGACATCTACTCAATGCTACATACAGTTGTCCTGGTGCAAAAGTATCACTTAAATCAACATTTATTTCATCAAAAGTAAGTCCTTGACTTTTGTGTACAGTAATTGCCCAAGCTAATTTGAGTGGGTATTGTTCAAAACTACCGATAGTCTCTTGCTCTATGGTTTTTTTCTCTTTATCTAATGTATATCTGGTGTTTTTCCATTCTTCCTTGTTAACATAAATTGTTTCATTATCATCAAGTCCCTTTACTAATATCAAATCATCCTCAAACCCATCAACAATACCTAATTTGCCATTAAAATACAAACCGTCAACATCATTTCGGATAAACATAACCTGTGCTCCTTTTTTTAACTCTATCACTTCCGGTGTAGGATAAGCGGTTTCATTGAACTTACCACTTATCATCGCCCTAAATCTTTTTATTCTATGTGGCAGGTTTTCCATTTTAGTCTTATTAATCTTATCAGCCTTTCGATTATGTGTGGTAAGAACTAGCGTTTCATCATCATTAGTGTTTTTAAATCGATTGTTAAGCGTCTCAATATCTTCTTGCTTTTTAATCCCCATTCTTACATTGTTCAATATGTTTATAAACTCTTTGTCCTTTTGTCTGTAAATGGTTTTTAGTTCGATTTTTATTGAGTCTGATGATGTCCATGAATGAGAATCAAAGAAAAAAGGACTTTTGTAATATTTGCCAAGTGTAGGCCAAATGCCATGCCTAACAACAGGTGACAACTGAAATAAATCGCCTATAACGAGCAATTGAACTCCTCCGAAAGGGCTTCCATTTTTCCTTACTCTCCTAAGAACAAAGTCGATTGCATCAAGAAGATCTACTCTTACCATACTGATCTCATCGATAATCAAGAGTTCTAAATTTTCTATAAGTTTACGTCTATTTGCCCTGTATTTCATATGTTTTGCCAAACCTAGTCGATTGGTAAAATTACTCATGTCTACATCATCATTGCCTGGAACAAAAGCAGTCAAGGGTAATTGAAACATACTATGAATTGTCACACCACCTGCATTTATCGCTGCTACTCCGGTTGGAGCAACAACAATGGTATTTTTAGTAGTTTCCTTAACAATCTTTTGTAAAAAAGTAGTTTTTCCTGTTCCGGCTCTTCCTGTTAAAAAAACATTTTTGGCTGTATTCAATACAAATTGCTCAACAATATGAAGTTCATAATTCTGCATATTTGCAAGTTAATAAAAAAAAATCCAATTGAACAAATCAAAAGGACTTTTTGTTTTTTTGATTTAATTTACTACTACTCTAACTCTTGAATGGATTAGAAAACCTTACATCTCTAACATAATCATCATCTGTAAGTGTTTTTAGAAATGCAATCAATGCTTTTTTCTCTATCTCATCAAAGTTTAAATGCTTTACTGAACCATCAAAATTCCTGAATTTTTTATCAAGGTCAGGGTGTGGTTGAATATT
Organism: Saprospiraceae bacterium; assembly: GCA_026986005.1. Classification (GTDB taxonomy): domain Bacteria; phylum Bacteroidota; class Bacteroidia; order Chitinophagales; family Saprospiraceae; genus JADJGA01. The sequence continues at coordinate 22,986 of JALSPK010000064.1, read as the reverse complement.
ATGACTGTAATGATTCAAAACTTCATCTAATGTATTAAACCTACCATCATGCATGTAAGGTGCTGTTAGTTCGATATTTCTTAATGTAGGTATTTTGAACTTCCCATTATTTTTTCCCGGATCTGAATACACCAACTCCAGCCCTATATTGGCAGTTCCTTTAACTGAACCACCATATTCTGAAGACTGTTCAGGGGCATTAAAATTTCTTCCTTGGTGACATTGTGAACACATAGCTCTGTCGCCAAAAAATATTTCTTTTCCTAATTTTTCTAAATCGGTAAAATCTTCAAATTCATTTTTTTCTCCCTTATCAAATTTGGAATTGAAAGATGTCATTGAACATAAAAACTGTGACATTGCACTAGCAATTCTAGCTTCAGTTATGTTAGAAGTACCAAAAGCCTTTTCAAATAAATCAGGATAATAATCAAGTTCACTCAATTTTTTCTCTAAAGATCTCATGTTTTCAATACCCATTTCCAAGTGATTGACTACCGGCTGAAGAGACAAATCAACAACAGAATTGGCTCTTGAGTCCCAAAATAAGTTGTCGTTTAATCCCGAATTGATAACAGCCATACTGTTTCTAATTGTCTTTCTTCCTTCAAAACCAGTACTTTTAGCAACAGGATCAGCAAAAGCATATTCTTGCTTATGACATGAAGCGCAAGAGACTCCGTTGTTCAAAGACAAATTATTGTCATAAAACAATACTCTTCCTAACGTAGCTCCAGCATCAGTCACTTCAGGATTTTCAAAATTATTAAATGAATTTACATGAAAAACCTCAGAAGGAACACCACTAAGAGAACCATTTAAATTGACAGCAGTTGATTTATAATCATATGTATTAGTTGGTAAGTTTAGGCTTTGTTGTGAATCATGCATTTCTATTTTATCAACACAAGAAAAAATAGTAATACTAAAGAATAATGCTAAAACAAATAATTTTTTCATAGATCAATGTTTATTTTAATATTAATAAATAATTCCAATTCAAAGAATGAAATTTTAACAATTATAGCAATAATATGCTATTTATTGAAACAATTATAGCATATTAATAATTATTTAACGTAATTTAACATAAAATGTTGGATTAAAACCTAAAATGAACAAAAAAAGCCGTTGGTGGTAAAATACTTATATCAAAAATCGAAATAACACTCAGGCCAATAAACAACATGCTTTCCGTTGAAAACACTATATTATCGGTAATGTGATACTCTACCCCAATTACCGGTCCAAAACCTATTGAACCATCCTGCGTATCTCCTTTTGTTGGCAGATTAAAGCTTCCTGCTACACCTAAAACATCCCAACCTTTTGTAACAAAGAACCTTTTCGTCAGCTGTTTTCTTTTTTCATATCCTAACCTAATAGAAATGAATGAGTTTTCAAAATTGCTTTGTATATCTATATTTGCGCCAAATCCAAACCTAAGTGCAAAATTTCTACCGTTGTAATACTTATAACTATAACCAATTGAACCGGCTTTTACTTTGTTGACATTAAAAGGTATAAATTGCGAAACAAATTGTGTAAAGTTTAACCCGATTTCTTTATGTTTTACTTCGTCTAACGACAAAGAATCTTCTTGAGCATTTATTGTTATCGTTGCAAATAAAAAAATAACTATTGTCCAAATCATATATTTTGTATATGCTATCATAACTAAAATCTTATATAAAAGTAAAGTGAATTTGGAAGTATATGCTTAATTGAGATATTGTCACTTGTTTCCTTTTCTTCATTGGAGGCTGTCCCATTTTTATAAATAGTTTGCTTAAAGGAATATTTAAAATACAAACTGGATTCTGTGGATAATAATAATTTGTCATTTATTTTATAAATCACTCCTAAAACAGGTCCTGCACCCGCACTTAAGATTAAATCGTCATTATAAAACTCTCCTCTATTTGATTTATCTGTTTCATGTCCTCCCAAAACATCAAAGCCATACAAAAAATGTAAATTTTTCCATAAAGGCTTAGTCCTTTGAACGCCCAATCTTAAATCTATTTTTGAATGAGTATTGTCAGCAAAAAACACTCTGTCTTTCTTTTTACTTTCATAATCCAATCCTAACCCAATTCTAAATGTTGTGTTTTTTTTATGAAAAAAGCCTGTTAATGTATACGGATCACTTAGTTCATTTCCTGTAAATGATAGGAGATTTTTAATTACATTAGTCGTATTTAAACCGATATAAATTCCTTTTTTCAACTTGAATTGCTTTTGTGCGGTCATACTATACCCAATCTGAATGAGCAGTAAAACAAGTATTAATCTTTTCATGGTATTCGTAACGTTTAAAAATGTTTTTTGATATAAATTTAATGCAATTATTTTATAATCAATCTAAAAAATATTTAGTAACATCAAACAATTTGTAATTAACTGAAATAAATTACCTGAATAAATTATTAAAAAGTGCCTTTGCGCTTTGCCAATTAGAAATATTTAAACTATATAATATCTTAGAAGATTTTTTTTTGGAAATTAGTAATCCTGCATCTTTTAACTCTTTGATATGCTGTGATATCGTTGATTGGGCTAAAGGCAATACTTTAGTTAAGTCGCTTATTTGACGCGAAGAATTTTCCTCAATATATTTTATTATTTTAATTCTTGTCGGATGACCTAAAGCTTTTGCAAACTTAGCTAGTGATTCGGTTCCGCTTTCATATTCAATATTTTTTTTATTTTTCATTTTGATAAAGTATGATGCGAAATCTTACTTAAAATAAGAATTTAGCTGAATCAAGTATTATTATGATATTGAAAGCGCTAATATAATACAAAATACCAAATAAATACAGTCTTTATCAAAAATAGTTTGTTTTAAACTATAGATAATTTTTTCAATAAATATAACTCAAGTCAATAGTATTTATGTTTTTTACTTTGAATTTACGCTTTTGTATCAAATACTTGTGTGAAGTTTATAATATTTCAAAAATGAATCAATTTCAAATTTGTTTTGTTTTCTAGCGGACAAAATTAAAAACTAAAGATATTTTTAGAACATAAATTCTTGTATTTTGCTTGTAAATGTTTACTTTTGTTGGTTAGACTTATTTTCGATATAATAAATTTTGCTCTAAATAAACTTATTGAATTTAAGTAAATGGCATAGTTTTAGTATTAAAATGCTTGAATTATGTCGTTTTAAGTTAAAACACTAAAGTCTGTACCTTATGCTAAAAGAGAAAATGAGAGCTTTTGTTGAACCGCAAAAATTGGATGAAGCAGGTATTTATCCTTTTTTTAGAACAATAGAGTCTGAACAAGATACCGTTGTCAAAATCAAGGGGAAAAATGTTTTAATGTTTGGGTCAAATAGTTATTTGGGTTTAACAACTCATCCCAAACTTAAAGAAGCGGCTAAAAATGCAATTGATAAATATGGGTCAGGAACAGCAGGTTCGCGTTTTTTGAATGGAACATTAGATATTCACCTGCAATTAGAAGAGAAAATTGCAAAGTTTATTGGTAAAGAAGCAGCTCTTGTTTTCAGTACTGGGTTTCAGGTAAATCTCGGGGTTATATCTTCAATTCCAGGAAGGCACGATTATATTATTTTAGATGAATTGGATCATGCATGCATTATTGATGGTGCTAGGTTGTCATTTGCAAGAGTAAAGAAATTCAAACACAATGATATGGATTCTTTGGAAAAAACACTCTCTGAATTACCTAAGGATGCCATTAAGCTAATAGTTACAGATGGTGTTTTTAGTATGGAAGGTGACATAGTGAAATTACCGGAGATGGTTGCTGTTGCTAAGAAATACGATGCGGACATTATGGTTGATGATGCTCATGGTCTCGGAGTTATTGGAAATGCGGGTAAAGGTACTTCAAACCACTTTGGACTTACAGATGAAGTAAGCTTAATAATGGGGACTTTTAGCAAATCCCTGGCTTCAATAGGTGGTTTTATTGCAGCTGATTTTGAAACAATAAATTATCTAAAGCATTTCGCGCGATCATTGATATTTAGTGCTAGCATAGCTCCTTCCAATGCAGCTAGTGTTATTGCCGCGATAGACATAATAGAACAAGAACCGGAGAGGATAGAAAAGCTGTGGAAAAACACTCATCACGCAAAGAAAAGATTAATGGACATTGGATTTAATACCGGTGCGTCAGAAACTCCAATAATACCACTATTTGTCGGTGATGAAATGAAAACCTTTGTACTAACAAGGACGCTTTTGGATCAAGGAGTCTTTGTAAATCCTGTGATTAATCCAGCAGTACCAAAAGGTGATGAACTTATTAGATTTTCTTTGATGGCTACACATACAATTAATCAAATAGACGAAGGAATAGACAAAATCGAAAAGGTCTCAAAAGATTTAGGTATTATCTAATTTTTTAAAGGTTTTTATTTGGGAATAGCCATTGTGCATTATAATTATTTGTATTAGTTATTATAAAAATTATAGTTATGAGTATTGAAGTAAAAAAAGTTGAATCAAAAAAAGACTTGCAGGCATTTATAGATTTTCCACACGAACTTTACAAAGGAGATAAGAGTTATGTGCCAATGCTACAAATGGCAGCAAAAGAGATTTTATCCGAAAAGAAAAATCCATTTTTTGAACATTCCCAAGTACAGAATTATCTTGCTTTCAAGAATGGGAAAATAGCCGGTAGAATCTCAGCAATTAGAAACAACAACTATAATGATTACCACAAATCTAATGTGGGATTTTTTGGATTTTATGATGTAATAGATGATTACGATGTATCTAAAGCCTTATTGGATATTGCAACAGAATGGACTAAAGCACACAAACTTGATAAAATAATAGGACCTACAAATTTTTCTACAAATGATACTGCCGGTCTACTTATAGATGGTTTTGATAGACCTCCAATAGTAGAAATGACGTATAATAAACCATATTATCAAATTCACATTGAAAAATATGGTTTCACAAAGGATATGGATTTATTTGCATATATGATATATGCTAAAGATGTATCAGACAAATCTGTTAGATTGGCCAGTATGATACAAAAAAGGCTTGAGAAAAAAGGAATAACTATCCGAACAGTAAATATGAAAGACTTCAAAAATGAAGTGGCTAAAATAAAGGAAGTTTATAACAAAGCCTGGGAAAATAACTGGGGATTTGTGCCGGCAACTGACAAAGAATTTGATTTTTTGGCAGAAGGATTAAAAATGATAGTTATACCTGAATATGTATTGGTAGCTGAATATGAAGGCAAATTCATTGGATTTGCACTTACAATTCCTGATATAAATGAAATAACAAAGGATTTTAAAAAAGGAAAATTGTTCCCATTCAATATTTTCAAGCTACTATTAAAAAAGAAGAAAACAAAATTTGTTAGAATAATCACCCTTGGAGTAATAGAAGGATACAGGAAACTAGGAATTGAAGCGGTATTCTATGCCAAAATCATTGAATCTGCTCGTAAAAACAACTTGATAGGTGGGGAAGCTTCGTGGATTCTTGAAAATAATGAGATGATGAATAAAGCTGCTGAAAACTTAAAAGGAGTCAAATATAAAACTTACAGAATTTATACCAAAGATCTTTAAATTTTTTTAAAAGAGGTAGTTTGTATGAATAAGTTTAACAGGATAAGTGTTGTTGATGTAGTTAATTTTATATTTTGGTGTATTATTCTGATTTTCTACATAATTACTTTTCAACAATCAGAGTACAAATCTCAAGCAATTATTCTTTTGTCCGGTCTGGCTATTTTTTCTGGTTCAATAATCTACTTTAGGGGTATTAATCGGAAAAACCTGTTGTTAAAGTTAGTAATATTACTATACCCTGTAGTGTTTTTAGTGGTTATTTTTGACAGTCTCCATATGGTTTTACCATATATAAACTCCAATGTATTTGACAAATATCTTGCTGATATAGATTATAGATTGCTGGGAATTAACCCAACTGTGTGGATTGAAAGTATAATCAATCCTCCTTTAACGGAATTTATGTACTACTTATATTTATTTTATTTTCCAATGCCTTTGATAATCCTGGGATATTTGTACAAGAATAAGATGTATTATGAATTAGATAAATCAATGGTGTTTTATTTTCTTACATATTATGGATCTTATTTAATGTATTTTATCGTTCCTGCTCTTGGTCCCAGATTTTATCAACCTTTGGTTGAGTTACAGCAGGTACAGCTGACCGGTTTGTGGTATACAGATTTAATCAGAGATACCATAAGTTCATTGGAGCACAATAAATTTGATGCATTTCCGAGTTTACATGCAGCGATCACATTAACTACAATTCTAATCATAGGAAAATATAAAAAGCGATGGTTATACTTTTTTATTCCGATATTAATTGGTATTTTTATTTCATTAATCTATTGTAGATATCATTATTTCATTGATATAGTGGGAGGTGTGATTTGGACAATTATAAGTTATTGGATTGTTGAGAAGTGGTATAATAAGATTTCTAGTACACGATTTGTTCCTTTTTATTCAGATAATTAAACAAAAATGCGAGAGAAATATTTATTTGGTTTTTCGAAAAAAGATATACACACGTACTTTATTCTAATAAGTGCTCCTGTCTTACTAACCATATATAGATATCATGGTTATCCAGGTACATTTGAAACTTTTATTGATTTTGGGTTTGTAAAAGACCAAACCATAGCAATAAACCAATTTATAATATTTTTTCTTTTAATGTTTGTAATTCCAGTATTATACGTAAAACTAGTCCTGAAAAAAGGACTAAATGATTTTGGGTTTGGTCTTGGAGATAGGGGTTTAGGTGCTAAAATATTACTTTTAATACCGTTGATTATTGTCCCGGCGATATACTTTGCTGCCAAAATGCCAGATGTTCGTTCAGAATATCCTTTGGCTAAAAGTCTCATTTCGGATCAATCACATCTTTTAGTTTATGAATTAGCTTATGTGATCTTTTACTATATAGCTTGGGAATTTTTCTTTAGGGGATTTATTTTATTTGGACTAAAAGATAGGTTTGGTGCTTTTAATGCTGTTCTGATACAAACCATATCGTCTTGCTTAGTACATATTGGCAAACCGGAAGGAGAGATTATCGGCTCTATAATCGTTGGTGTTATTTTTGGTGTCATAGCTCTTAAGACACGGTCAATATGGTATGTGTTTTTATTGCATGCTGCGATTGGAGTATTAACAGATTTATTTATTATTTACAACAATTAATAATAATAGTAATGGCTCAAGAAGTAAAAATAGAAGAAAGCTGGAAAAAAGTCCTAGCCGAGGAATTCGAGAAAGACTATTTTGCAAATATTAAAAGTTTTTTAATTGAAGAAATATCAAAAAACAAAGTGATTTATCCTCCGGGAAAATTGATATTTAATGCTTTTAATCTTACCCCTTTTGATAAGCTGAAAGTGGTGATTATCGGTCAAGATCCCTATCATGGACCAGGACAAGCTATGGGATTGTGTTTTTCTGTACCCAAAAATATAGCTATTCCGGCTTCACTAAAAAGAATATACAAAGAACAAAACGAAGATATAAATATCGAGATACCGAGTCATGGAGATCTTACCAAATGGGCACAGCAAGGAGTTTTCCTTTTGAATGCGATATTAACTGTGGAATACAAAGCTCCCGGTTCTCATAAAAAGATTGGATGGCAAGAATTTACAGATAGTGTTATCAAAAAAGTATCTGAAGAGAAAGAAGGAATTGTTTTTTTGCTTTGGGGAAATTTTGCAAAAGCTAAAAAAGCTTTGATAGATGAGTCAAAACACTTTATATTAGAATCTGCTCACCCTTCACCATTGGCTGGCAATGCATTTTTTGGAAATCATCATTTTTCAAAAACTAATGATTTTCTTATAAAGCAAGGTAAGTCTCCGATAAATTGGCAACTATAGAGATTATGTATATAAACAACCGCTTAGAGATATTCTCCTTTTTCAATACCTTCGGGCTTATAGCCCAATTTATGTAGAATGCCAGGGTATCTACAATAACCACTTATCAACTCCTTTGTTTCATTATCTCATATAGAATAATCCCAGCTGAAACTGAAACATTTAATGAGTCGGTCTCTCCTAATTGAGGAATTATAAATTCATTATCAGCTATCTTTGATACATGGTGACTTATGCCTTCATCTTCAGAGCCTAAAACTGTACAACATGGTACTTTGAAGTCTATGTCACCAAGAGTATTCTCTGATTTTAGATCGCTTACATAAAGTAGTATGCCACTATCTTTGAGGGTTTGAACCGCATTAGCAATGCTTTTTACTTTCACCAATGGTATTTTAAAAGCAGCTCCTGCTGATGTTTTTATCGTCATATGATTAATGGTTGCACTATTTTTTATGCCCATTATCACTCCGTGTGCACCCAACACCTCAGCAGATCTAATAATAGAGCCAACATTTCTTACATCTGTAACAGAATCGAGTAAAATCAAATTTGGTACTTCTCCACGATGAAAAATACTGTCAATTAAATCTTCCAATTGCCAATATTGTAACAACGAAGTGATGGCTACAACCCCTTGATGATTCTGTTGAGTAAATTTTTTCAGCTTATTGGGATGTACAAAACTTACAGGAATATCTCTACCCTTCAATAAATTTCGCAATTCAATTTCAAATTCCCCTGTTGTTCCTTTTTGTACAAAGATTTTTTCTATTTGCTTACCACTCTTCAATAGTTCTATAACCGGATTTCTTCCGTATACTAACTGATTCTTATAATCTGATTTCATATTATATGCTTTTCAAAAAGTAAAGGTATAAAGATAAAATGACAAGAAAGTATATATTTAGTGCTAATGTTAACGCTATTATAGTATATTGTATTTATTTTAAACTAATTTTATAATACTATGAAATACTTTTACATTATTACTCTCTTGTCAATTTTATTCTCGTGTGGAAAAACTACAGAAAGATCAGACCCTGAATCCAAAGTGAAAAGCAAGCTCTTACAAATTATGCATATACAGGAAAAAGCTTGGAGTAAAGGTGATATTAATTTATTTATGCAAGGATACTGGCAAAGTGACTCTTTAAAATTCGTAGGTAGCCATGGCATCAACTTTGGATGGAAAACAACACTAAAAAATTACAAAGAGTCTTATCCGAATACTAAAACAATGGGTAAACTCCACTTTGAAATAGACTATATTGAAAAGCTTAGTTCTGATACATATTATCTGATTGGTAGGTACACACTAATACGGGAAAATGATAAACCTTCAGGATACTTTAACCTTATTTGGCGAAAAATCAATGGAAAATGGAAAATAGTAACAGACATGACATGTGGATAAAATGATATTTATACGATATTTTAGGAATGAAATTCCTTATTTATCAGATAATTCAGGAAAAACATTCCTATATTATCGATTATCTTTAAAAAAACCGTATATTTGCAGTTAAAAAGAAAATGAAATACAGGTATTTATATAAAAGTCTAGTAAAACATCTAAGCCACAAAAGTCATACAATTTTAACCGGAGCAAGACAAGTAGGAAAAACAACCTTATTGCGTCAACTGTATAAAAAGCTTAAAGAACAAAACGAAGTTGTTGCTTTTGTAAATCTTGAGAACAAATTATTTTTGCTTAGATTAGAAAATAATCCTGAAGCTATTTTTGATCTTGTACCACAATCTCCAAAGAAGATAATTGATGGCAAAGCTACTAAAAGGATTTTCATCCTCTTAGATGAAATCCAATATTTATCTAATCCTTCCAATTTTCTCAAATATTTCTATGACGAATATGAATATAATGTAAAAATTATTGCATCAGGAAGTAGTGCATTTTATATTGATAAAAAGTTTAAAGATTCTCTAGCAGGAAGGAAAAGAATCTTTCATCTTTATCCATTATCTTTTAATGAATTTCTTTCATTTAAAGAAGAGGGTAGCTTAAATGATGAAATAACAAATATGGTAAAAGAGCCGTCATATTTGTCAACATATCTAAGAAGTATTCAGAGTTTTTTAAATGAGTACTTGGTATATGGGGGATATCCTGCGATTGTATTGGAAGATGATTGGGAAGAAAAAAAATATCTATTAAACGAATTGAAAGATTCTTATTTACGAAAAGACATCTTGGAATCTAATGTTGATAAAGAGGTTAAATTTTTAGTTTTACTTCAACTGTTGTCAATACAAACAGGGAATTTAATTAACAAAAACAAACTGAGTAAAGCTATTGGCATTGACAATAAAACTGTTGAAAAATATGTATATATCTTGCAGAAATGTTTCCACATTGATTTGATTAAACCTTTTTATAGCAATACAAAAAAAGAGTTTATTAAAATGCCAAAAGTTTATTTTAATGATCTTGGTTTAAGGAATAGTTTGGTCAATAACTTTGAACTTCCGGAAAAAAGAGAAGATAAAGGATTGCTTTTTGAAAATTTTGTTTATAACCAGCTTAGATTAAAATATCCATCTAGTAATATTCACTTTTGGCGTACTGCAGATGGCAATGAGGTTGACTTCGTTATTAAAAAAAGTTATGTAACAGGAAACGCAATTGAAGTTAAATGGGATTGTGATAAATTCAACCAAAAAAAATATAAAAAATTCAAGGATAGTTATCCAAGAATAAAATTAACTTGTATAGACAGAAATAATGAAGATATAATCAGTTACTGAATAATATCCGATATATTAGGACTGAAATTCCAAAAATATCGGATATTATTGGATTCATAGTCCATAAATATCGGTTTATTTGAATAAATTTATTTATTTATATTAAACTTTTTTATAATTTTGTATTTAGAAAGCTATATTTTTTGGATAAAAATAGGTATTGAAGGTATAATTTATTATCTTCGCCCTAACAAATCAAACTATATCATTATGAAAAAGAACATAGGACCTACGGATAAAGTCATTAGAATAGTAATCGCAGCTATAATTATGGCGTTGTATTATTTTGGTTATATAAGTGATACTTTGGCAATGGTATTATTAATTATTGGTATAATCTTGCTTTTGACATCTCTTATCAATTTTTGCCCGTTGTACAAATTAATTGGCACTAATACATGTAAGAAAAAATAAATAACAAGCTAAAAGACCTTCAATAATACCTTAGATAAGTGTATTGATTGCTTCAATGCCTAGATGGGGAGTTTTTAGTCAATAGACAATTTTAAATTCTACTCTTCTATTTTTACGTCTATTTTCGGAATTGGTGTTTGGAACAATCGGTTGAGTTTCTCCGTATCCAATAGTGATTATCCTATCATCTGCAATCTTATGATTTAGAAGATATTTCTCAATGGATTCTGCTCTTTGCTTTGAAAGTTTCAAGTTGAAATCATCATCACCTACATTATCAGTATGTCCAATGATTTCAATTTTAATCCGTGGGTTTGATGATAATAGTTTATAAAGATTGTCAAGTTCTATTTTTGATTTATCTGTATTTAGTTTTGATGAATTTGATTCAAAGAAAATATTTTTAAGCACTATGGGTTTATAAGATGTTATATTATTTTTATTATCAAATGGTATCATTTTAATTACTATTTTTAATGGATCAAATACAGTATTTGAGTCACTCAATACAAAACGATTAGAATAAAAGGCATATCCTTGTTTTTTAACACTCATATTGTAATCAATGCCGGAAGGTAAGGCGATAAAAAAAGTATCTTCATTTGTATATAGACTTTGGATTTCTTGTCCGGTATTGTTGTCAAAAAGTGTTATTTTTGCATTTAATGCATTTTCGTTTTTACTATCCAAGACTATACCTTTTACATAAGTTACCGGTTTTGGTTTTATAATTTCCGGTAATTCAAAATAATAAATATCAATATTTTTGTTATCTTTTGTTTTCCTGTCTACACTAAAATACCCGTATTTACCGTCAAGTGAAACGAACAAAGCTCCCTCGTCATATTTTGTATTTATTGGATATCCAAGATTGGTAGCATGAGTCCATTTACCATTTTCTTTATTTGAGTAATACAAATCCGTACCTCCCATACCCGGATGTCCGTTGGAGGTAAAATATAATGTTGTATTATCAGCGTGGATAAAAGGGGTTTGTTCATCATTTTTTGTGTTGATTGTCGAATCCAAAGGAATTGGTTTTGTCCATTTATTATTGTCTTTCCAATACGAAACCCATATATCTTTGCCACCAAATCCACCCGGTCTATTGCTGGAAAAAAACAATGTCTTTCCATCAGAAGAAATAGATGGTTGAGAGTCCCAATAAGGAGAATTAATCGTTTTGCCAAGGTTTATTGGTTCTGACCAGAGGTTATTTTTTTTTCTTGATAAAAACAAATCGCAGCTGCCAAAAGTTTTTCTTTTATCACATAATGTAAAAATCAAGGTTTTACCATCAGATGTCAAGGTATGTACTCCTTCATTTGAGTTTGTATTTAATTCAATTATCGGTTCAGCCTTTTGCCAGTTTCCATTTTCAAATTTACTCCTATAAAAATCTTCTTGTCCATGTATTCTTCTAGTAAATATTATTTCTTTGTTATCTCCTGAAAGAGTTGGTAAATACTCACTGAGATTTGAGTTTATTGCCGAATTCATAGGTATTGGGTCAAAAGCGATTGGATTGTTTTTGGCTTTTATGATAAATGGTAAATTTCTGATTTTCATCTTTGCTATTGATACTCGTTTACCTTTCTTGTTTGACTTGTCCAAAAACAACTTATAGTATGAAAATGCATCCTTCAATTTATTTTGTTTTTCCGATAAAACCCCTAAAGAATAATAGATATTGCTATTGTAGTTTGGATGATTTTTTAAAATATTAGTATATTCTTTTCTGCTTTTTTCGTATTGTTTTAACTCGTAAAATAAACTTGCTTTATAAAGATGAGGTTTTACAAATGAAGTGTCAGCTAAAATTGACTTGTCAAAGTATTTTAGGGACTTAATATATTTGTGTTTATTATAAAATCCAATACCTTTTCTTAAGTACTTTAATGATTTTTTATTGGGGTTGTGTTGTGCAATTACTCCTATAGTGGAGGTAGACAATAAAACTAAAATAATTATATATCTAACGTATAATGACACTTTTAAAGTTTTCTGATTATTGAAATTCCGTCTCGTATTGGCAATATAACATTTTCAGTTTCCGGATCATCTTTTACAAATTTATTAAAATCATCAATTGCTTTTGCCGTTTTATCCCCTAAATCATCAATTACTTTGCCACTCCAAAGGACATTGTCAGCTAGAATAATTCCCCCGCTATTCATTTTTGGAATCAGGGTTTTGTAATAATTTAAATAATCCGGTTTATGGGCATCTAAAAATACCAAATCAAAAGTTTCTTTCAATTGGGGCAAGATTACTAATGCATCACCAAGTATCAATTCGATTTGACTTTTGTATTTTGAAACATTGACATATTTTTCTATAATCTCCTTTAGTTCTTTATCGTATTCTATTGTTATCAATTTTCCGTTTTCTTTTAATCCCTCTGCTAAACACAAAGCAGAATAGCCGGTAAAAGTTCCTATTTCCAATATATTTTTTGGACTAATCATTTTACTAAGGATACTCAGCAATCTTCCTTGCAATCTTCCTGACAACATTTGTGGCATAATTTGAGTAAGGTTTGTTTCTTTTTCTAAATTCAATAAATAATCGGGTATTTTCATTGAATTTTCGATACTGTACTCTTCTAGTTTTATATTAATAAAATTCATTCTTATTGTTATTTTTTAAATTTGAGGTATATATCTAAAAAGACTAATGTAGTGATATACATCATACCAATATATACTAGAACGGAAATTTGTTTATAATCTTGTAAAAGCAATGCGGCCATTATGATACCATAGATAGGTTCCATATTAAAGGCTACACTTACATCAAAGGCATTTATATGTTTCATAGATTTTAAATAGAGATAGTATGAAAGTATAGTGCAGAGCAAAACAAACATCGACATATATATCCAATCAAAGTCTTTTATAGTTTCAAAATGAAAATCTGGTATATTTTTAAAAAGCAAAAACAACATACTGATAATTATTGAAACGGTAAACATTTGAATAAATGTCAATCTTATTTCTTGTCCCACAATTAACCATTTTTTATTTAATATCGAAAAGACTACCCCCAAAAATGTACCTATCAATCCTAGCCAAAGTCCTTTTTGTTGAATACTATCAGAATTATAAAATATAAGTAAAAAACCGGGTATAATCAGTACTCCGAGTATAATATCTACTTTTCTCCATCTATACCCTTTAATTATCAATGGTTCCAATATGGCTGTCATAAGAGATGAACCGGATAGTGCAATCAAAGCCATTGTAGGGTTTGACACTTTTATCGAACCATAAAAAAATAGCCAATGAATAGCTAAAAAGAAGCCAATAAGCATTTGTTGTAATATAATTCTTTTTGATAAAATCTTAAATAAGCCTAGAATATCAACAACAAAGGCTAAAGTTACGGCAGTCAATATTGATCTCCACCAAACAATTGACATAAAGTTTAGCTTGATTAAATCACCTAATATAGCAGTAAAACCAAAAAAGAAAACTGCTAGATGCAAATACAGAAATGCTTTCTTTTTTTCAGTCATTTTAAGCCTTAAATGATAGTGTTAAAATTATAGAAAATCTTCAAGCATATATTCAGCATCTTCATTTCCCAATTCTGCAGAAAGTTTCAAGTCGTGAATATATCCGCTTTTGCCAGAATTTTTCTTTGCCATCCCCAGGTAATAGTATTTGTCTTTATTTGCTGTTTTTGTCTTTCCATCTGTCATTGACATAGACTGCTCAAATAAATCCAATGCTCCTGCAAAATCATACTGATTGTATTTGACTATACCGTATTTGAATAAATCTTCTTTTTTCCAATTGTAGTTTAAATTCTCTTTGTCAAATTTTCGATTAACTAAAAGTTTTAATTCAAATTCAGCTTTATCCCATTCTTCTTGAATTATATGAATTTCAGCTTTTGCTCTTCTGCTTTGCCAGTGCAACGCCTGAAGTGCAACAGAAGTTTTAAGCGCCTGTACTACATGTTCAAGAGCTGTTTCTATATTATTTTCTCTCATTAATATTTTTGCTAGGCCCAAGTGTGCTTCAGATACTGTATTGTCTAAATTAAGACATTTCTCAAAATCTTCTTTAGCTTCTTCATAGTTCTTCAACATCAAATTTACAACTGCTCTTCTTTCATATGCAATAGCATTCCTTTCACATTTTTCTATAGACTTGCTAAGGGCTTCATGGGCTTCTTTTTCTTTACCTTCAGTTGACAAAAATTGTTTTCCTCGTTTAAAATTAAGAACAGCAGACCTGTCTCCACTAGGTTCTATCTCTCTAAAATCAAGTACTTTTCCTTCTTCAACTTTCCACATTAAAACCCTACCTGAAACTGCGAATTGAGCACAGTTTTCAAATAAGTTTGTGGTATTTTTCCAAGCTTTATCGGTATGATTCCCCACATATCGAGGTATATCTACCATATATCTCTCATCATTTAAAAACTCCAACTCTTTAAAAACTATATCATTTTTGTAATAAACAAGATTTTTATTTTGGATAACTTTTACAAGTTTATCATAACTATTGCGATTTAAAAAATTAAATTTTCCTTGTATTATTACTTTATAAAACATTAATGTTAATTATTTTTATTTACAAAAGATATTACCAAATATATATTAGAAAATATTATGCCAAAAACCTTCTTTTGTCGTAAAAACAAAATATTTTACAACTTTATTTGCCATATGTTTTAAAAATGTTTCTTTTTAGGGGATAAACCACAAAAAATATAAACAAAACAGTATCCAAAGAGAAAAAATATATCCTAATAAAGAAGACTAAGACACAAATCTACTACAATAGGATTAAAAAATCATAAATAATAATATGGTATTTTAATAAATAGGTGAAAAAAATCTATTTTTGCAGCCTAACATGGAAAAGCCATGCTACTTTTGAGAGAAATAATGATATTTGTAAAATCATTATTTTGATTTAAGATATAAAATGTAAAACAGAATATGATAAAAGAATTATTGCTTGGAAAAAGAATAGGGGAAACTATAAAAATAAATGGATGGGTCAGAACATTCAGAAACAATCAATTTATCGCATTAAATGATGGGTCTACTATTAGTAACATCCAATTGGTCATAGATTTCAAAGAGTATGAAGATACTATATTAAAGAGAATCAATCCAGGAACAGCGATTTATGCTGAAGGGCAGCTAGTGGAATCACTAGGTAAAGGACAAAAAGTAGAAATAAAAGTTGCAAAGTTGGTTATATTGGGCGATTCGGATCCTGAAAAATATCCTTTACAACCCAAGCGGCATTCTCTTGAATTTTTAAGAGAAATTGCACATCTTAGATTCAGGACAAATACCTTTGGAGCAATTTTCAGAGTAAGAAATTCTTTATCGTTTGCTATTCACAAGTTTTTCAATGATAATGGTTTTGTATACATGCATACACCGATTATCACAGCATCAGACGCTGAGGGTGCCGGAGAGATGTTCAAAGTAACCACTTTAGATCTAGACGATGTCCCAAAAACAGAAAATGGGCATGCTGATTACAGACAAGATTTTTTTGAACAGGCGACTAACTTAACTGTTTCCGGTCAATTGGAGGCAGAGCTCGGCGCTATGGCTTTTTCCAAAGTGTACACATTTGGTCCGACATTTAGAGCTGAAAATTCGAATACTTCGAGGCATTTAGCCGAGTTTTGGATGATAGAACCTGAAATCGCGTTTGCTGATATTACAGACGATATGAATCTAGCGGAGGATTTATTGAAATATGTCATCAAATACACTCTTGATAATAATTTGGAAGATCTTGAGTTTTTACAACAAAGGTTAATACAAGAAGAAAAGCAAAAACCCCAAAATCAAAGATCTGAACAAGCTCTTATTGAAAAACTGGAATTTGTATTAAATAATGATTTTGAAAGGCTTTCTTATACTGAAGCTATTAATATATTGATGCGGTCTAAACCGAATAAAAAGAAAAAATTCAAGTATATAATTGATAAATGGGGTGCAGATTTACAGTCTGAGCACGAAAGATACCTTGTGGAAAAGCATTTTAAAAAGCCTGTTATATTGACCGATTATCCAAAAGATATAAAGGCTTTTTATATGAAAGTCAATGATGATAACAATACAGTAAGAGCAATGGATATACTCTTTCCGGGGATAGGTGAAATAGTCGGAGGATCGCAAAGAGAAGAAAATCTTGAAATGTTGTTGAAAAGAATGGAGGAAATGGATGTACCCGCGGAAGAGATGCAGTGGTATCTTGATACAAGAAGGTATGGATCTGCTGAACATGCAGGTTTTGGATTGGGATTTGAAAGGCTTGTTTTATTTGTGACAGGTATGAGTAATATCAGAGATGTAATACCATTTCCGAGATATCCGGGAAGTGCAAAATTTTAATTCCATGAATTATACTGATAGTTATAGACACAAGGGATTAAGAAAAAAATTGGTAGAGCTAGTAAAGTCCAAAGGAATCAATGACGATAGAATACTTCAAGCTATACTTAAGATACCAAGGCATTATTTTTTAGATGCTGCATTTGCAGATTGGGCCTATAGAGATGTTGCATTTCCAATAGATGCAGATCAGACCATATCACAACCTTACACGGTAGCATTTCAAACTGAATTATTGGATGTGAAACCCAAGGATAAAATACTGGAGATAGGTACAGGATCAGGATATCAAGCAACTGTCTTAATTGAACTTGGTGCGAAAGTTTATACAATAGAAAGACAAAAAAAACTTTTTGAAAAAACGAGTAAATTTTTAGCTGAAATAGGGTATAATTCAATTAGAACTTTTTTTGGTGATGGTTATCTTGGTTTACCCAGATATGCTCCTTTTGATAAAATAATTATTACTGCAGGAGCAAACAATATACCAAAAGAGCTGTTAAAACAGCTTAAAATTGGTGGAATAATGGTTATTCCCTATGGTAATGGAGATGTTAAAGATATGATTAAATTAATTAAGATTGATGCTAAAAATATCAGAAGAGAGAAACATGGAAAATTTAGATTTGTTCCTTTTAAGACTGGTGTCGAAAACAAATAAGTATTTTGAAGGGAAAATGGATTTCGCATATCTTTCTTTTTGGTGCAGCACTGATATATGGTGCTAACTATTCTATTGCAAAAATAATATTAGATGACGACTATATTTCCCCAATGGGATTAGTTTTATTAAGAGTTGTAACTGCAGCGATAGTCTTTTTTTTATTTCATTCGATATTTATCAAAGAAAAAATAAAAAAGCAGGATTACATAAGTTTTTTATTAGTTGCTCTTTTGGGAGTTGTAATAAACCAGAGTTGTTTTATTATCGGATTAAAATATACTGTGCCGATAAATGCAGCTTTGATAATGACAGTTGTTCCTATTATTGTATTTATATTTTCTTCTTTCTTACTAAATGAAAAAATCAGTAATAAAAAAATACTAGGAGTAAGCTTTGGTTTTATCGGAGTGTTGATAATTATATTAAAAAGAGGAAGTTTCGTATTGAGTGTTGACACGTTAAAAGGAGATTTTTTGGTTTTTGTTAACTCGGTATCTTATGCTTTGTATTTGGTAAAAGTAAAACCATTATTGAAGAGATACAATCCGGTAACTATAACCAAATGGATGTTTCTATTTGGATTGATATTTATCTTTCCGATAGGTATTTCAGGGGTTTTAAACGTAAATTTCTCTGGTTTTACACCGGAAATTTGGAGTTCTTTAGGGTATGTACTCTTATTTACTACAGTTTTGGCATATTTGTTTAATATATTAGGGCTAAAAAATGTTAACCCTTCTGTTGTAGCCATATATATTTACCTACAACCTATATTGGCCACAATAGTGGCACTTCTTTTAGGAAAAGATAGTTTGGATTTTATAAAGACATTGGCAGCTTTACTGATTTTCACAGGGGTATATTTAGTGTCTGTCCACAAAGTCATTAAAATTTAAAAATAATCTTTTTGCGATATTTTTTCTTTATTCAAATTACTGATGCTAAGGCATCACTAATCCTCAGAAAGACAAAAATCTCATCAAAAATCTTTATTTTTCAAAAATCAAGCACTTTATAGACATACACTATTTAGTGTCTGTCCATAAAGGATAATAATCCAAGGTGATACTCCATCAAACTCACATCATTATTCTTTCATAGTAATAGAC
Organism: Saprospiraceae bacterium; assembly: GCA_026986005.1. Classification (GTDB taxonomy): domain Bacteria; phylum Bacteroidota; class Bacteroidia; order Chitinophagales; family Saprospiraceae; genus JADJGA01. The sequence continues at coordinate 3,752 of JALSPK010000064.1, read as the reverse complement.
CAAATCGCTCTCAAATCACCTTTTTTATAATTGATAGCCTCATCTTTTGGATAGAATTTTTTAATTTCTTTATACGTTTCTGCTTTCAGCTTTTTGCCAATAGTACCATGACAATTTAAACATACATCTTCTATAAAAATAGGAGCAAAAAAATGAATTCCATCTTTAGCTTTTCTTACAATCGGCTTTATTTGTTTGCCTTGAGCAATTTCTCTATCATACTGTGACAATATAGCTAATTCCTCCTGATTTGGCGCATCGTCCAGGTTTCTTAACTTTAAACTTGTTCTTTTAATTTTTGCATTGTGAACAACAGACATTGAGTCCATTAACTTTTGAGCCACATTATTACATATATTTATACCGTTTTTCAAACCGCCTTTTTGTATTGCGGATTTTAGTCTTCCTTTAAGAGTTTTACCGGTACTTTGAGCGATTATTTTTCCTCTTTTAGCATAATCAGCTTTATTAGTATCTTTGCTTTTAGCTTTCACCTCTTTAGAAATAATAGTTTTAGTTTCCTGCTTTTTATCTGTATTGTCTTTGCAAGAAGCAAAAAAAGTAAATATTATTACAAGGGGCAAAATAAATTTTTTTGTCATCTTAATTAGTTTAGTTTGTATGAAATAATGATTATTAAGGGAATAAAAGATTAATCAATTTTAATACTAACATATAATAAATTTTTTTGTTCATTTAATAGTTTCATTTTTTGTATTAGCATATTTTATTTAGTACTTTCGCTAGTTCAATTAACTATTAAACATACATGGTAAACCCACTACTGATAAAACCCCAAAGTATTGTAGTTGTTGGTGGTTCTGATAATACTAATAAACCCGGAGGTAAAGTTTTGGAGAACTTAATCAATGGTGGTTTTCAAAATCTATTTGTATTAAATCCAAAATCAGATAAAATACAGGGGATAAAGTGTTATTCTAACATCGATTCATTGCCAAAAGTGGATTTGGCTATTTTAGCGATTCCTGCACGTTTTTGTTATGACACGATTGTCGCTTTATCTCAAAAAGGAACAGACTCATTTATCATATTGTCTGCGGGTTTTGGGGAATTGAATAAAGAGGGGAAGATTATTGAACAAAAAATATTGAATATTGCCAATACAAACAAACTTAGTATACTTGGACCAAATTGTATAGGGGTAATAAACGAAAATTATAAGGGAGCTTTTACCACTCCTATTCCAACGTTTAATCCTAAAGGAGTAGACTTTATTTCCAGTTCGGGCTCTACTGCTGTTTTTGTCATGGAAGCCGGAATTAAAATGGGAATGCAATTTTCAAGTATATACTCGGTAGGTAACGCAATTCAAATTCAAGTAGAAGATATATTGGAGTATTTTGACAATAATTATATACAAGAAGAAAGTTCAAATGTATTAATGTTGTATATAGAGCAACTGTCCAACGCAAGAAAACTTCTAAAACACAGTCGTAGCCTGATTGAAAAGGGATGCAATATTGTAGCAGTTAAAGCAGGATTGACGGACGCAGGAAGTAGAGCAGCATCATCTCACACGGGAGCAATGGCTAGCCCTGAAATAGTTGTAGAGACTTTGTTCAAAAAAGCAGGAATAATACAGTGTTATAGTAGAGAAGAAATGCTGTATGTTGCAGGTGTATTATTTTATGGGCTACCAAATGGTAAAAATGTTGCTATCATCACTCATGCGGGAGGGGCAGGTGTGATGTGCGCTGATGCATTGGAAAAAGGGAAAATGGCTGTTCCTGAGATAGCCGGAGAAAAAGCAGATGAGCTTTTATCTCAATTATTTTCCGGTTCTTCTGTTTCAAACCCTATAGATTTTTTGGCTACCGGTACTGCCGAACAATTAGGATTGATTATTGATTATTGTAATGCTGAATTTGAAGAAATAGATGAAATGATCGTAATCTTTGGAAGTCCGGGGCTATTTGATGTTAAACCGGTTTACGATTTATTGGCAGAAAAAATCAATACTTCTAAAAAGCCGATATACCCGGTTTTACCATCCCCGATAAACACAGAAAAAGCAATGAAAGAGTTTATTGAGAATGGTAAAATATTTTTTCCTGATGAATCAATATTGGCTCAAGCTATTTCTAAAGTTAACTTCAAAACTCCGTTATTTACCCTAAATAAAGAAAATAATTACAATTCTAATGATACTTTGAATAATATTATTGAGAATGATAAAAACAGATATCTGACTCCTGTTGAAGTATCCTCTTTTTTAGATGATGCCGGTATTAAACGCATACCCGAATACTATGCAAAAAATAAAACCCAACTTAAAAAAATACTTTGTGATATTAACTTTCCGATTGTGATGAAAGTTGTTGGGCCGATTCATAAAACGGATGTAGGAGGAGTTGTATTAAGTATTAATTCAGTGGAAGACGCTTTGAATGAATTCAATAAATTAATGCAGATAAATGATACACTATCAGTGATAGTACAGCCAATGATAAGTGGTATTGAATTGTTTATAGGAGCAACAAGAGAGAATGATTTGGGTCATGTAATAATGGCTGGAATGGGAGGTATCTATCTCGAAACCCTCAAAGATATCAATACTGCATTGTCACCTATTAGTACAGATGAAGCAAAATATATGATTAAATCTTTGAAAGGTTTTAATATTTTAAAAGGAGCAAGGGGTAAAAAGGGAGTTGACATTAATGATTTTGCTATCATTATCACAAAACTAGATAGATTGCTTAGAGTGTATTATCAGATATCTGAAATAGACATTAACCCTTTAATAGCTTCAAAAAATGAAATATATGCAGTAGACTGTAGAATTAAGATTGACTATTAGATTTTTTTATTACATAACATTAAACCAAAAAATATGGGAAAATTTACTTATGATTTTGAAGGATATAGCAAAGATGAATGGCTAGAAATAATAAAGAAATCGCTAAAAAAGGGTTCTATCAAAGATTTTGTTTGGCAGATAGATAAAGAGGTGCAAGGAAAACCATTTGCACACAAAGAAGATACTCCTGAAGACTATGCTCCGTTCGCAATTAAAGATAACAATTGGAAAATAGGATTGGATTATAGCCTCATTGAAAATATTGATTTCAATAAATACTTAAAATCACATATGAATTTTGGTCTTGAATCAACTGTAGTCAATATAAATCACAGCCAAATTGATATCAACGAGTTATTCAATGGTGTGGGTGTTGAAAATAAAGAATTGATATTTAATACCAGATATGGGGTAGATCAAATTCTTTTTTTGGAACATCTTAAAGATTATTTTGAAGAGAGAGGTTTTGACATCAACAGCTTAAATATAGTCTTAAGATTACCAATCAATAGACCGGGATCCATTTTAGAATTGGAAGAGTATTGTAAAATTCATTTTCCAAATATTAGTTTTTATTTTAAAACTGAAAGAGCTTTATCAAAAACGCCTGTAGACTACCTATCTGAATCATTGAATACTTTAAGTAGCTACATAAAGAAATCGAAAATTGATAAAAATCAGCTAAATTGGTTGCTAAAAAAACTAAAGTTTCATTTTTTTATGAATGGAACTATACTTGCGGATATATCAACTTTAAGAGCTTTCAAAATATTATGGAAAAATTATTTAAAATCTTATGATGCCGAGGATTTATGTGTAAAAATAATATTAGGAATAAATCACGACTCATATACCGATGATGAAAACGATGATTTGATAATTGCTACTATATTATCAATGACCGGTGCAATAGCCGGTGTGGATTCGATAA
>JALSPK010000063.1 GCA_026986005.1 Saprospiraceae bacterium | reverse complement strand
ACCTAAAGTTTTAAGAAAGTTTTTCATCCCGTAAAAGTAAAAATTTGTCTTTGAAAAACAAAAATAAAGTTAATACATGAGCATTATTCGCCCATAATTCGTGAATTCGTGGCAGGTATCTCTTATTATTTGCCACTAATGCACTAATTAAATACTTATTATTACATGAGCATTATTCGCCCATAATTCGTGAATTCGTGGCAAAATTTCATTTTTTTTAGTCACTAATACATAAAGTGCCAATTATTTTCAGTATTTTCACTTTTAAAATAATTTAATATGTCTACATTAATGTATAAAGAAGAGTCCTACAAAATAATCAGTAAATGTATGGAAGTACATAATAATTTGGGCGCCGGATTTTTAGAAATTGTTTATAAAGATGCATTAGAGTATGAATTTAGTAAAGCAGGAATCCCCTACCAAAGAGAAAAATTATATACAGTACAGTACAAAGATATCATATTACCACATAAATTTTTTGCTGATTTTGTTATCTTTGACAAAATAATATTAGAAATTAAAGCCGTTTCGGGAATTTCTGATCAATTTATAGCACAAGCAATAAACTATTTAAAAGTTTCAGGAAACAGACTAGCTTTGATTGTTAATTTTGGAGAGTTAAGTTTAAAATACAAACGAATCCTTTTCTAAGAAAACCTATATAAGCCACTAATGCACTAATTAAATTCTTATTAATACATGCATATTATTTGCCCATAATTCGTGAATTCGTGGCATGTATCTCTTATTATTTGCCACTAATGCACTAATTAAATACTCATTATTACATGTGTATTATTCGCCCATTATTCGTGAATTAGTGACATGTATCTCTTATTATTTGCCACTAATGCACTAATTAAATTCTTATTATTTCATGCGTATTATTCGCCCATTATTCGTGAATTCGTGGCATGTATCTCTTATTATTTGCCACTAATGCACTAATTAAATTCTTATTATTTCATGCGTATTATTCGCCCATAATTCGTGAATTCGTGGCAGGTATCTCTTATTATTTGCCACTAATGCACTAATTAAAAAGGTATATCAATATCTGCTCCATTATCGCCATTCATTTTTGAAGGTTTGGTGATAACATTACCTCCGGAACTCAATGGATCTGCACCCGGATTATCAAAACTTGGAAATAATGGATTGTCAAGATCCGTAAATTTAGTAAGCTCTTTTATGAATTTAAGTTCGACAGTTCCTAATCCTCCATTTCTATGCTTAGAAATAATGATTTCGGCAACATCCTTTGGTCCTTCAAACTCTTCATTCAAATCGTAGTAATCCGGTCTAAAAACAAATGTCACGATATCTGCATCTTGCTCAATAGCTCCCGATTCCCTAAGATCCGAAAGTTGGGGTCGTTTGTCTCCTCCTCTTGTTTCAACCGCCCTACTCAACTGAGATAAGGTAATTACAGGAACATTCAATTCTTTAGCCATTCCCTTTAGTGCCCTAGATATAGAACTAATCTCTTGTTCTCTATTTCCTCTACTTTGATTGGGGGCAGAAGTCATCAATTGCAAATAGTCAATTATTATCAATTTAATGTCGTGATTTTGTTTCATCCTACGACATTTTGCCCTAAGTTCAAATATATTTATACCTGGAGTATCATCTATATAAATATCCAATTCTGACATTCTTTCAACTCCTTCATGAAGTTTTTTCCATTCGTATTCATCAAGTTTTCCACTACGTATTTTTCTACTATTTATTTCAGATTCCATTGCAAGAAGCCTTTGAGTAAGTTGCATTTTGGACATCTCCAATGAGAATACAGCGGTCGAATGTCCAGCTAATGCTGCATTTCTAGCGAGAGAAAGAGCAAAAGCTGTTTTACCCATACCGGGACGAGCAGCTAATATGACCAAATCAGAAGGTTGCCAACCGAGAAGTATTGTGTCGAGTTCCTCAAATCCGGTAGTAATCCCGGTCACCCCTTCTTCTTTCATACTCAATTCCTCGATTTCTTTTTGAACTTTGACGGCCAAGCCTCCAAGTTTTTCATAGGCTGTATTAAGATTTTGATCGGTTATATCGTATAGAGATTTTTCCGCATCATCCAATAGTTGGAATACATCTTTAGTGTCTTCATAAGAATCTTTAATCACATCAGAAGACACTCGGATAAGCTCTCGTTGAATATACTTTTGTACCAATATCCGCGCGTGATACTCAATATTGGCCGCCGATCCTACTTTATTGCTAAGTTCAACTATAAAATTAGGTCCTCCGATATCATCTATTGTGCCATTCTTTTTCAACCCTTCATGAACAGTAAGAATATCTATTGGTTGTGACTTTTGAAACAAATCAATTACTACTTCAAAAATAGTCTGGTGTGCCGGTTTGTAAAATATCTCTTTTCTCACTATATCCAAAACAGCAGGGAGAGCATTTTTATCTATAAGCAATGCTCCCAATACGGCTTCCTCCAATTCTATTGAATGCGGCATTATTTTACCCATCTGAAGAAAATCAGAATTATGGCTAGGTTTTAATCCCCCTTTTATCTTAGATAGTATATTTTTATTTTCCGGCATTTTTTTAATATTTTAATGCAAAGATACTAAAGATATATTTAAAATTAAAGTTGTGTTTCTATGTCAATTGCAATTTCACTGTTGATAACCTCATTAAAATGTTAACAACTATCTGATTAATTACAAAGCATTTTAAATTGAATTGATTTAGTTACTTCTTTCTTGCAGATATTATACTACTTATAACCCATCCTTATTGAATTAAGTTCAATAATTAAACAGCTTATCTATAAAATATGAAATGTGGAAAAAAACACAAAAGATAATATACCGGCTTATTTCCCTACGTAAATTCCAAATCTCCAATAAATCAATTTATTTTGGGCTTTTTTATATCAATTAATCTTATAATACGTTATTTGAATTAGATTAAGTCAAAAACATAATCCTCACAGAAAATCAAAGAAAATCGTATATGCACAAATTTTATATAGAACAATTAAATTCACTTAGAAAAGAAACGGATTTATTAACAAAAAAAATATCAATCTTTTCTATAATCAGGTTATTGATAGTGGTGGTTGGAATATATTTGCTTTATCTAGGCTTCTCTTATTCCAATATTTTAGGATTTATTTTTCTATGTTTCATTATTACTGTTTTCGTTATTATCGTGAAAAAACACGACAAACTATTTTCTAATAGAGAAAAGAACAAACATTTGACTTTGATATTTGAAAATGAATTGGATTTGCATTCTTCCTCAAATATGTTTGGAGATGGACAATCATATAAGGACGGATTGCACGAGTACTCTTCTGACCTAGATATATTTGGAAAATACTCATTGTTCAATATAATGAACCGGACTGTGACAGTACAAGGAGAGAAAATACTTTCTGACTGGTTATTAAGCACATCCATCTCAAAACAAACAATTATTACAAGACAAAAAGTAATAAAAGAACTTTCTACTAAAACTGAATTCAGATATTGTTTCCTTCTTTCATTCTTTATATCAAACAAGGAAGAAGAAGATATCAACAGTATTGAAAAATGGGTTAGTATATTCAAATATTATTTCGTAAAAAAGAACTACTTAAAAGTGATTTTAATCGCGCTTTCCGCAGTATCTATCTTTTCTTTATTAGCTGGATTTATCAATCCTTATTATTGGAAATTTTCTATTGTGCTTATCGTGATTAATTACTTTATAACTATGAAATTCAAGAGGAGAGTCGATCTGATTCACGAACATATATCCAAACAAGAAAAACTATTTTTAAAATATTCATCTTTAGTAAAGATTATAAAAAATGAAAAATTTGAAAATATATATCTGCAAAATAAGCAAAGTGAATTGTTAGGAGAAAATCAAATTGAAAAGGAACTAAAAACTTTGTCTCTTCTTATTAAAAATTTAGATTATCGTTTGAATATAGTTGTGGCCAGTGTTTTAAACTTACTTTTATTTTGGGATATTCACTATGCATTCAAAATAGAAAGTTGGATGAAAAAAAACTCTACAAATATTCAAAATTGGATTGAAAAAATTGGAATTTTTGATGCATTGTTATCTTGTAGTATATTGTATTTCAATAATAGTGATTGGGCATTTCCAACTATTACAGATAAGAAAATGAGTATAAAAGGTAAAAATATGGGTCATCCCCTGATTGAAAAGGAGAATCGAATTGGCAATGATTATTTTATACAAGGAAAGGGAAAGTTCGATATCGTAACAGGATCAAATATGGCTGGGAAAAGTACATTTCTCCGCACAATCGGTATCAACTCAATACTTGCTCTAAATGGCTGTCCGGTTTGTGCTGAATCATTTGAAATATCAAGCATAAGACTAATAACATATATGCGGATAATTGACTCTTTGGAAGATAATTTATCCACTTTTCACGCTGAGCTGAAGAGGATAAAATCTATTTTAAAATATGTTGAGACAAATGAAAATTGCTTTCTTTTGCTTGACGAACTACTAAGGGGAACAAACTCACAAGACAGACATATAGGCACAAAAGCTCTTATCAAGCAAATGATAAAAAATAATGCCTCAGGAATAATCGCAACTCATGATTTGGCATTGACAGAGATGGTATACGATTACCCCAATTCTATAAGGAATTACAATTTTGGAGTAAAAACAAAGGACAATGAACTCTATTTCGATTATAAATTGACTGAAGGAGTTTGCGACAGCTTTAATGCATCAATCTTAATGAAAAAAATCGGAATTGATATCGACATTGACGGATAAGTAAATAAACCAATAGTATTATGAAACACTTTAAACTTTCTATTTTAATTATATTAATCACCTTGATTAGTTCATCTTGCTCAAATAGCTATTACAACAGAAGAACTTTCAAATACCCTTCACCTGTCAATACAAAAGATAAGAGCATTAACCTGCAGGTAAAAAAAATATACAAAGAGGGAAATATTTTTGCCGATAATATATTTGATGGAGCAAGAATGAATGATTTTTTTCAAATAAATGATTCTACTTATCAGATAAATATTAAACCGGAGAATTACCCCATAAATGATAGTCCTTGGTATTCCTTTAGGATTTGGAGTGACAGCACTAGAGAGGTTTATTTAAAACTCAATTACAAAAATGGTCATCATCGCTATACACCAAAAAGAAGTAATGATCGTGTCGTATGGGAAATAATAAATGATTCTCTTGTCGATATTGCGGCTGATAAATCATATGCAATTATCAAAACAAAAATAAGTAAAAATAAAACCTGGATATCAGCAGAAGAAATAATAAATACTACAGATGTAAATTTGTGGATAGATCATTTAAAAACAAATGGAATGACCTCAGGGTTCAATTCTATTGGAAAAACTAAAATGGGCAGAGATTTACCTTTTTTTAGAATTGGCATTGGTGATTCTTACAAGAAAGACGTTATCGTACTATTGAGCCGGCAGCACCCTCCTGAAATTTCTGGTTTTATCGCAATGCAATCCTTTATCAGTGAACTTTTAAATAAAAATGAACTATCTCAAGACTTTTACAAAAAATATGATATTTGGGTCTTCCCAATATTGAATCCAGATGGCGTTGACCTTGGTCATTGGAGGCACAATGCCAGTGGTGTAGACCTAAATAGAGACTGGGCTTATTATCGTCAAAACGAAGTAAATACCATTACAAAATACATTGTAAACAGAGCAAAGAAAGGTAATAATAAAGTAGTCCTAAGTATAGATTTTCATTCAACCCAAAATGACGTATATTATATTTTCGACAAAAGTTTTAATACCAAATTGCACAATTTTGTAAAATATTGGCTAAGTAGCATAGACAGATTGATTTATCCATTCAAAACAATACATTCCCCTGAACCTTTGAGCAAACCCTATTCCAAAGTCTGGTTCTATATGCAATTTAAAGCAGAATCATTAACATATGAAGTCGGCGATGAAACAGACAGAGAGATCATAGATAAAAAAGCTAGAATATCAGCTGTTACAATGATGGATTTGCTGATCAATGGTAAATAGCTTACCACTAATAAATAATTTTTGCATTTTACTATTATTTATGGCATAGGTTCTACATAAACCTCCTTCATTGTGACCCGGTATAAATCAGAACCTCTTCAAATCTTTTCTGAATCTTACTGTTTTTCTCACATTTTCGTAGTATATCTCAGCTTCTTTATGACTCAATGTTTGAGCTCCATCAGAAAATGCTATCTGTGGTATTTCATGCACTTCTGTGATCACAGCATCTCCACCCGCAATAATACCGGCTAAAGATACAGGCTCTACAAACTCTCTAATGCCAACTCCATGTGAAGCATCAATAACGACGGGTAAATGCGATTTTTTCTTCAACAAGGGAACACTATTGATATCAAATGTATTTCTGTAAGCTTTTTCATATGTTCTTATCCCTCTCTCGCAAAGCATTATATCTTCATTACCGTTGGAAAAAATATATTCAGCACTAGCCAACAACTCATCAATCGTTCCTGACAATGCTCTTTTTAGCATTACAGGCTTATTTACTTTGCCCAAGGCATCCAGTAAATTAAAATTTTGAGAATTCCGTGCTCCAACTTGGAAGATATCAACATATTCATACATATCCTCTATTTGATCTGTCATCATCACCTCCGTGATTATTTTTATGCCATTTGCATTGCAATACTTATAAAATAATTTTAACCCATCTATACCAAGCCCTCTAAAAGCATATGGTGAACTCCTAGGTTTGTATACACCTCCTCTCATTATTTTGATATTGTTATCCAAAAGATGCCGAACAGTAGTTTCAATTTGCTTCTCGGACTCTATTGAACACGGTCCTGCCATTATCTGAAAATGACCTCCCCCAATCTTTATATCATCTCCCAAGTCAATAATTGTCTCTTTAGTCTTCCACTTACGGGAAACCAATTTTGCCGAACTAGTAACTCTGTGTATATCCTCCACACCATTCAGTACACCTACCTCTCGTATATCAAATTCTTTGCTACCAACACCTATAATATAATCCGCATATTGAGTGGTTACATCATTTGATTTGTATCCAATATTATCAAGTTTTTCGATAATATTATTTTTCAATACTTCATCTATATTTTTTTTTAGTTTTATTATCATGACTTTAAAATTTTATCTACAAATTGCCTTGTAGTCTTTATATAATCTTTAGAATTTTTTAATGCTTTGATGTAAGCAGAACCTATAATCGCTCCATCACTATATTTATTTGCAATTAAGTACTTTTCTCTGTTAGAAACTCCAAATCCAATAACTTTAGGGTTATTTAATTTTAATCTGTTTATTCTTTTGAAATACTCCAGCTGGCTATTTGTAAAATTATTTGTTTTTCCAGTAGTCGCCGAACCGGAAATTACATATATAAAGCCTGAGCTTAATTCATCAAACAATTTTATTCTTTTATCGGAAGTAGTCGGAGTAATCAAAAATGAAAGTGACAAATCGTATTTGTCAAAAATTGCCTTGTAATTCTCTTTATATATTTCCGGAGGCAAATCCGGTAAAATAAGCCCATCAATACCGCTATTCAGACATTTTTGCAGAAAATTTTCTACCCCCAATCTTAATACCTGATTGAAATAGCCCATAAATATAAGAGGAATATCAACTTTTGATCTTACTTGATGCACTTGAGCAAAATATTTATCCAAATCAATACCGTTTTTGAGTGCAATACTGCTACTGTATTGGATCGTTTGACCATCTGCCAATGGATCGGAATAAGGCATTCCCACTTCTATAAATCCAACCCCGAGTTCTGCCAGTTCTTCTACCAATACCGGCATTGATTCCAATTCAGGATACCCGGTTGTCACATAAATACTGAGGATATCGTTATCACCTGATTTAAAAATATTGTTTATTCTTTGCTTACCCATAACTGTTTATTCTGTTATTTTCAATTCTCGAATGTATGTTTCCAAATCTTTGTCCCCTCTCCCCGAAAGATTCACAACTGTTATCTCATTTGGTTTAAAATCAATTTTATCCAATGCCGCTAATGCATGAGCAGACTCCAATGCAGGAATAATCCCCTCCAACCTTGTCAATAGTAGACCTGCACTCAATGCTTCTTTATCGGTCGCGCTTAGCACAATCGAACGACCTGTCTCAATCAAATGTGCATGCAATGGTCCGATACCGGGATAATCCAATCCTGCAGATATCGAATAAGGCTCTATGATTTGCCCATCTTTATCTTGCATCAATAGAGTCATACTTCCATGTATCACTCCATCACTACCCAATACACTAGTAGCAGCAGATTCTCCCGACTTTAATCCCAATCCAGCAGCTTCTACTGACACCAATTCGACCCTATTATCATCAAGATAGTGGTAATATGCCCCGGCAGCATTGCTACCCCCACCAATACAGGCAATTATTCTATCAGGATATGTCCTACCCTCTTTGTCCATCATTTGATCCATTATCTCTTTGCTTATTACGGATTGAAACAAAGCTACCATATCCGGATATGGATGTGGCCCTACTACCGAACCGATAAGATAATAGGTATCTTCAGGATTATTAATCCAATCGCGTATAGCTTCATTGGTAGCATCTTTTAGAGTCTTGCTTCCAGACTTAGCAGGTCTCACTTCGGCGCCTAGCATTTTCATCCTAGCAACATTAGGGGCTTGTCTTTTGATATCAATTTCGCCCATATAAACGATGCATTTCAAATTCATCAAAGCGCATACCGTCGCAGTCGCTACTCCATGCTGGCCCGCTCCGGTCTCTGCTATTATCCTGGTTTTACCTAATCTTTTTGCCAATAATATCTGACCTATAGTATTGTTTACTTTATGAGCTCCCGTGTGATTAAGATCCTCCCTCTTAAGATATATCTTAGTATTATATTTTTCCGATAACCTTTTGGCGTAATACAATGGTGATGGTCGCCCCACATAATCCTTCAACAAGGCTTGAAACTCTTTTTGAAATGACTTTTCAGCAATTATCTCCTTGTATTTTTCCTCCAATTCTTCTATATTAAAGTGAAGTAGCTCAGGGATAAAAGCCCCTCCATATTTACCGTAAAATCCCAATCTGTTAACTTCGTATTTCATTTATAAATCTTTTTAATAATTCTATATTTTTAATCCCCGGACTTATCTCAAATCCACTATTTACATCTATTCCCAAAAACTGTGGATGATAATAGTTTTTCAATTTAGCACTATGTTTTATAGCTATACCACCACTCAATAAAAAAGGAATTTCTAAGTGATACTCCGCTAGCTTTGCCCAATTGAAGGAAACACCATTTCCCCCGGGCTGTTCGCCTTTGGCATCAAATAAAAATAAATCTACAACATCTATATATCGCTTACATTTATTAAAATCAAAATTATCGTCAATCCTAAATGCCTTGATAATTTTAACGTCATACTTTTTTGTTTCCAAGCAAAACTCTTGAGTCTCTTCGCCATGCAACTGTATAAAATCAAGACCAAATTCATTGATTTTATTAGCAATTAACTCTTCACTACTATTTACAAAAACACCAACTTTTTTAATATCTCTATAATCTGATTTCACGGGATTATCACCTATATATCTAACTGATTTGTCATAAAAAATAAATCCTATAAAATCAATATCCAATTTATTCAAATCACGGATATTGTTCTCGTATTTCATGCCGCAAACCTTTATTTTCATTTCTATTTTATTTAACAAAAATTGATTTTAAATATAAGTTGTTTTTTCAGATACTACTTACCAGTGTTTTGCATGCTTCTTGTGGCCTTGGAGCATTCATAAATCTTTCTCCAATCAAAAATCCTCTGTAGCCATATTCTTTTAATGTTAAAATTTCATCAGCACTTTTAATCCCACTTTCTGATATTTTCACTATATCCTGCAGGAGCGATTTTGCTATTGAAATAGAATTTTCGATTGAAACTTCAAATGTCTTTAAGTTTCTATTATTCACCCCAATGATATCAATATTTTTATTTATTTTTTCTATTTGATCAATACTATGCAACTCCAATAGAACTTCCAATCCTAGAGTCTTAGCAATTGAAGATAACTTCTTCACCTCCTCTTTTGATAATACTTCAGCTATCAGAAGGATGACATCTGCACCAATACTTTTAGCTTCAAAAATCTGATACTCGTCAAAAATAAAATCTTTCCTTAATATGGGGCAAAAATTGTATTTTCTAGCAACAGTAAGATCACTATTTTTACCTCCAAAAAAATGCTCGTCAGTCAATACTGATAAAGCACTAGCTCCCGCTTGCATATAACCCAATGTTACCTCATCAACCTTGGCGTATTTATTTATATCTCCTTTTGACGGTGATTTTCTTTTAAATTCTGCTATTATTCCAGATGCATTTTCTCGATTGAGATACTCTTTCATCGACACCACCGGTGTATTGAAATATATACTTTTCTCCAAAAACTTAATTGGAATTGTCTCTTTTAGCTCTTGAACTAAAGGTTTTTTGAAATCAATTATCTTTCTTAATATATTCATTTTGCTTTATTTTTTAATTTATTACTTCGTGTCTGCACGAAAACAGGTGATTAATTTCAAGCTTTTAAAAGCTTTTCCACCTAATAACGAATCTTTTGCCAATTCAAAACAAGTTCCATAATCTATATCACTCATCACCTTCATTGCCATCGCTGCGTTAGCACAAACCACATTGTTTTGATCCTCTGTTCCTTTACCGTTAAGGATTTTTTTGAAAATATCGGCTGCTTCTTCAACATTATTTCCCCCGTAAATTTTGTCTTCATTTATCTTTTTCAATCCTAAATCTTTTGGGGACAAAATATGTTCGCCTTTGTTGTCTCTCATCATAAATTTTCCGGTCAAAGATATTTCATCGTATCCATCAAGACCGTATATAACCGCATATTTCTTTCCTGCTTCCTTTTGAAATAAATATTGATACAGCCGACCCAACTCTCTGTTAAAAACACCGGCTAATTGATTTTGAGGTCTGGAAGGATTGACAATCGGTCCAAGCATATTGAAGAATGTCTTCATTCCCAATTGCTTTCTAACAGGACCAACAGCTGCCATAGCGGGATGAAATTTCGGAGCGTGCAAAAATGTAATATTAGCATCTCTCAATTGATCTTTCAACACTTTTTCATTATTTGTGAACTCATATCCCATTGCCTCCAGTACATTAGAAGAACCACTAACCGATGACACTCCATAATTACCGTGTTTTGCCACCTTATATCCAGCTCCGGCTACGATAAAAGACGATAATGTTGATATATTAAATGTATTTTTGCCATCACCGCCAGTACCACACATATCAATTGTATCAAACTCCGAAAAATCTACAGCTATGCACAATTCCAACAATGCTTCCCTAAATCCGGTCAGTTCTTCTACTGCAATAGGCCTCATCTGAAATACCGTCATAAATGCAACAACCTGAGCATCGGAAAATTCTCGCGAAGATATCCTAATCAATATATCTTTTGCTTCTTCTCTTGACAGCTTAATATGGTTGAACAAACCTTCTAATATCTCTTTCATCATTGATTATTATATTTCTAAAAAATTTTTAATTATTTTCTTTCCTTCTTCCGTCATTATACTCTCAGGATGATATTGTACTCCCCAGAGTTTGTATTCTTTGTGTTTTATAGACATAATATTATTATCTTCGGATATAGCTGTCACCACAAACTCTTCATTCAATGAATCAGGTGAAATTACCCAAGAATGATATCTGCCAACCTTCGGTTTTGTAGTAATACCTCTATATATAGGATCTGCTCCGTCCAAAACTTTTATTTCAGTTTTAACTCCATGGTATACCCTCTCCAAATTGGTGAGATCAGCACCAAATGCCATGCCGATAGCTTGATGCCCAAGGCAAACCCCCAAAATATTCTTACTCGAAGCATATTCTCTTATCAAATCTATCATTATACCGGCATCTTGCGGTAGTCCAGGACCAGGTGAAAGTATTATCGTATCATATTGGCTTACTTCTTCCATACTAATCTCATCATTCCTTTTTACATTTACATCTATGTCTGTCAATTCCTCTACATACTGTACTAAATTATACGTAAAAGAATCATAGTTGTCCAAAATCAATATTTTCTTTTTCATTTCAATATTTTTTCGCTATTTCAATAGCTTTTCTTAATGCTCCAAGTTTATTGTCTACTTCTTTTAATTCAGTTTCAGGGTTAGAATCTACTACAATACCTGCCCCTGCTTGATATTGCAGCAATCCGTTTTGGCTTAAAAAAGATCTTATGGTAATAGCACTGTTTATATCACCAGACAAACTCAAAATGCCTATTGTTCCGCCGTAGAATGTGCGATCAAATCGCTCATCTTTATTAATCAACTCAAGAGCTCTGTACTTAGGTGCACCACTCAATGTGCCGGCTGGAAAAGTAGAAGCAAATATATCAATAGAATCTTCGGCCTTCTCTACCTTTCCACTAACCTCCGATACGATATGCAATACATGACTAAAGTGCTGAATTTCCTTGTATTTATCAACTTTGACTTCGGTACAATAACGACTCAAATCATTTCTAGCCAGATCTACCAGCATAGTATGCTCAGCATTTTCTTTAGGGTCTTTACTCAATTTTACAGCCAATACTTCATCTTCAAATTCAATTCCGGTTTTTTTATAAGTGCCTGCGATTGGATTCAGCACGGCTTTAGATCTAGCTATTACTAATTGACTCTCCGGTGAAGAACCAAATAATTTGAAATCACCATAATCAAAATAAAACAAATAGGGCGATGGATTAATCGAACGCAAAGCTCTATACACATTGAATTCATCTCCTTGAAATTTTTGAACAAACCTTCTTGAAAATACTATTTGGAATACTTCTCCTTGCTGACAATAATCTTTTCCCCTATTTACCAATTTCAAAAATTCATCATCTTCAATTTTTGATATCTCATCACCCAATGTCTCAAATTTATACTCCGGTATTCTTTGTGAAAGAACCAAGTCTTCTATATACTTTAAATTGGATTTTTGCCCCTCCTCAACATTCTGCATAATAATCAATTCGTCTTGAAAATGATTGATCGCAATAATATATTTGTAAAAACCATAGTATAGCTCAGGTATATTATCAGGACTTTCATTTTCTACAAAATCAAAATTATCAAAATATTTTACGGCTTCAAAACCGGTAAAGCCATACAGCCCATTAAATTGCTTAGTGATTTTATCTTGCTCTACATCAATAGTACCGATATATCTTTTCAATGAGTTTTTTACATCAACGTCTTCTACCTGAGGCACCCCGTCAATAATAATCCTGTTCTCTTTTACCACAAAAGTCGAATGTGGCTGCACGACAATAAATGTGTAGCTATTGCGATTGCTATTATAATCAGAACTTTCCAGCAATAAGGTCTGCGAAAACTCATCTCTCAATCTCAAGAAGACACTTACAGGAGTAATAGTATCTGACGAATATCTTTTATACTCAACTTTAAATTTTCTTTTTGTCTCAATAATGTCCATATCTTTTTCTTTTATCAAATAAAAAAAAGCTTACCGGGAGTTCCAATAAGCTTTTTTTATACAAAACAGTTGCCTATCCTACCCGGAAATCGAATAAGTTAGAAGCCACCAAAATCTTGTATTTATATTCATTTTTTACGTTTTTTATACCGTCTTTAATACACTATTAAGTATAATGATTTCACAAAGTTAGAAAAAAAAATATTTATTCAAAAAAAAATACTGTTTTTTTATGTGCAAATTTTGAGGTTTATAAAAGAAGAATGAATATTTTATTCCTTTGGCAATTCACAGTTATCATAATAGACTTTATCGTTTTTCCATTCTATCAGATGACTGCCAACAGGTCTAATCATAAAAGCATCAATATACGCTTCTCCTTTGATTTTAATACAATGCGTCATCCCGGCATCCACTATCGTCTTTAATCTAATCCAATACCCTTTTGTATCAACGATGTTATCTAGGGACAATTCTGTTTTTCCTCTATTATCTCCTTCTGAAAATTCATTGTAAATTATTGGCTTTTTTACGGTCAATGGATCAAAATACAACCAAAATGAAATTTCATAAAACTGCTTATCAAGAGGAATTTGTTTACAAACAATTGTTTCGTCTTTAAATAGTTTTGCTCCTTGTCCATTAAAAGACACTATTGCTTTTTGTTCCTCAAAATTATCAATATAATAGTAGCCGCTATTCCCTTCCAAGTATATAGAATCCGTTTTACTCTTTTGATTATATAATCGCTTAGACAGTCTTTTTATGTTTGATTTCAAACTGTCAATAGGTACTTCCAATAACTTTATATTTTTATTCTCCCCGATTAATATTCCTTTATTCAACATGTGTTTCTCTATATCTCTGACTTCATTGGAATCATAAATCATTAACAATGGTCGTTTATCCATTTTTTGAAGTCTTGTCCTTTCTATAGGCATTGAACCGAGCAATTGAACCAAATCCAAAGATTGGCTCAAGGATGATCTTGACATCATAAAATCCATAATAGGCAGTCCGGTCTGAAACGAACATTTATAACTTTGTCTAATAGTCCAGCCGCCTTTATGTATACCCCATTTTTCCGGCCCGATTATGACATACGGTATTTGCAAGATAGCTTGAAAATCATTCGGGGTTTTTCCTGCTTTTTCAAGAATATCCCTGTATGTATGGTCACTATTTATCAAATATGTATTTTGATTAAATATATGCTCTATGGATTTAGAAAAATTTTGTTGCGCTTCAATACTCCAAACAACAACAACAAATATCAATACTAAAAACGCTAGATTAAATCGTCCTTTTCCCATGTGATAATTAAAAAACCTATAAATATAATAAGATGCAAATACCGTGAAAACATAATAAAAAATCCATGCGAATCTACCTATTGATCTAAATTGACTAAAACTTCCCAAATGTTTAGTAATACCGAAAATATCAATATTGTGATAGAAATGCGATGAGTACAGCACGGTCAATACTCCTGTAATCATAGAAATAGTTAATAGTTTCTCTTTATTTATATCAATAGATGAAAAATACGATTTAACTCCACTTATATTTTTAACCATATTGTATATTATATATAAACCAAATGCAACAGCAAAAAGCAATCCTACAACACCAACATATGCCAATCCTTCAAATTTTTGATTACCTACATTTAATAAATTATACAAAAATCCTGTATTAGGAAGGAAAACACTCTCGAAACTAGCATTATAAAAATCAATGCCCCAGGGTTTCATAGGTCTGTCTATTACAGTATCCGTAAGATGTATAAATGCTATCGTAAATGACATTAAAACCACAGTAACCCCAATTACTTTCAGCAATTTTACAATTACTCTTTTCTTGAAAAACAAAAGGGTAATAAATGAGAATGTAAAAACAAGCATGAGGTTAATCGCAAGAAAGTACAAATGAGTAAACGACGAAAGTAAAAAAATAAACCCGAAAAATACATAATGAATCAGTCTTGAGCTTTTATCAAAAATCCTCAGTAGATAATACCATATTGCAGGTATAAAAAATCCGTAAGATAGTGTAAAATGCGCTTCTAGCCTCAATAATTGAGGTGATAAAAACATTATCAAAATAGCAAATGTAACAGAATACCAATCGGGAAGTTCAAAAAACTTCAATATTTTTAAAACAAATAGGCCTGATAAAAATATAGCTAAAATTAAAATCAAATTGTAAATCCCTATCAAATTATTATCAATACTTATTATATTATGATTTATCCAATTGAAAAAAAATGCGAATGCAGGCTGGTTATCGGTGAAAATAACATGTTCACCATAAGGATAATTCATTCCCGAAAAATGAGTACCTTCACCATTTCGCACATAATCTACAAACGTAAAATAATTTTTTAAGCCATCCCCTCCATCACCAAATAAATAATGTTCAGGATTTTGAAATACTTTCAAAAAGGCAAAATAAAGAATTGTGCCTGCTATCACTGTATACAAACCATATGTTACAACTTTGTTTCTCATGCTTTACTTCAAAGTTTTGATATAAAACTTAACAAAATTTACTCCCTCTGTCAATAAAATCTTTAAATTCATTTTAGAGAATACAATATTATCTTTCAAGGTAACAGGAAATGGAGATATTACGTACTTTTTACCGGCAAGCCACAAAAATTCAATATCAAAAAGATACCGGTCTATAGTAGTTGCTAAAAATGCATCTTTCGCTAACTTATTCATCCCTTTTAGCCCTGCCTGTGTATCTGCCACATCTATTTTTAACAATCCTCGAACTATTTTTTTTAAAACCCGCGAGATGATCTTCCTTACAAAAGGGGTATGTACATAATAATTATCACTTCTTTCACCCGCAAGCACTTCTGCCTCTCCTTGCACCAATGAATTAACCAAATTTATCAGGCTCAAGTGAGTATATGGAAAGTCAATATCCGTATAAACAATAAAATCAGCTTTACTTTCCTTTACACCTTTTCTCAAGGCGAAGCCTTTACCTCTATTTTTTTTATAATTAATCCATTCGAACCTTTCAATATTAGCCCTTACAAACTCAATGTCTTTATTAGAAATCCCCTTTGTTGATCCATCATTTACTATTATTAAACCGGGAGTCCATGATTTGGCATCAACCAGTATATTTTTATATGATTCAACCACGTTGGATGCCCAATCTTTATCAGGATTGTAGCATGGTAATACTATATCAACACTAGATTTCTTCATATAAAAAATACCTTGTTTATTTTTCCTACATAAAAATATTTATAATTTACAAGCTCGTTTCAATCTGCATCTAAGACATCACCTCTTTCACCTTTTTGTCTATCCTTTCCAAAAGCAATCTCGCCCCTTTCATCGATCTGACATTATCTTTTATCAAGATATAATGCTTTGAAGTTTGTTTAAATATAAAACCGGATTTTTTATCTTGATTTACAACAATCATTATACTTTGAAAAATATCAGAATCATAAAATGAAGATTGTGGATTGGATATAAAAAACAACCTCATCTTTTTTGATTTTAATGAAAATCTCTCAAAACCCAAACTTTTGCAAATCCATTTAACTCTCAACCCTTCAAATAAATTGTCTATTTGATGTGGTATATTTCCAAATCTATCTTTTAATTCCTTTCTAAATTTTTCAATTCCTTCTTCATCTTTGATTTTTACTAAATAACTATACAAATTCAATCTTTCCTGAATGTCTTTTACATAAAAATCAGGAATTAGTATTTCCGAATCTATATCAACCTCCACATCCCTAACGTAAATTCTATCCTTTCTTAATTCTGATTTGTAAAGCTCTTTAAATTCACTCTCTTTAAGTTCGTGCATTGCCTCTTCCAAAATCTTCATATAAGTCTCATACCCGATGTCCGTGATAAATCCACTTTGCTCACCTCCCAATAGATTACCTGCTCCTCTGATATCCAAATCCCTCATCGCAATATTAAATCCACTTCCCAATTCATTGAATTCCTCTAGTGTTTTTAGTCTTTTTCTAGCTTCAGGAGTCAATACTGACAATGGTGGTGCAAGCAAATAACAAAATGCTTTTTTATTGGATCTGCCTACTCTTCCTCTCAACTGGTGAAGATCACTAAGTCCAAATTGGTTGGCATTGTTGATAAACATTGTATTCGCATTAGGTATATCGAGACCGGTTTCTATGATATTGGTACTAACCAAAACATCGTATTTATAATCGACAAAATCCAAGAGTTTCCTCTCCAATTCTTTACTCTCCAACTGTCCATGTGCCATCACTACTCTAGCGTCCGGAACCAACCTTTTGATTATAGAAGCAACATCATCAAGTGTTTTAATCCTATTGTGTATAAAAAACACCTGACCGCCTCTTGCGATTTCATAATTTATAGCTTCAATAATCAACTCCTCGTTGAATGTTCTTCTTTCGGTATATATCGGCTGTCTATTGGGGGGAGGAGTATTTATCAAAGACATATCTCTTGAACCCATCAATGAGAACTGCAATGTCCGTGGAATAGGTGTTGCAGTCAATGTCAATGTATCAACATTGACTTTAAATTTTCTCAGTTTTTCTTTGGCTGAAACCCCAAATTTTTGTTCTTCGTCCAAAACCAAGAGCCCTAAGTCTTTAAATTTGACTTTGTCGCTCAATAAGGCGTGTGTGCCGATTATCAAATCAATACTTCCCGCTTCCAGTTTCTTGTATATTTGAGTTTTTTCTTTGGCTGTTTTAAACCTATTTAAGTAGTCTATCTCAACAGCAAAATTGCCAAGCCTATCAGAAAATGTCTTGTAATGCTGCAATGCCAATATCGTAGTTGGCACTAAAATAGCAACTTGTTTGCCTGAAAGAATAGCCTTAAATGCAGCCCTAACCGCAATCTCTGTTTTGCCAAACCCAACATCCCCACATATCAACCTATCCATTGGATTGGGGCTTTCCATATCTTTTTTTACCGCTATTGTCGCCTTTTCCTGATCCGGAGTATCTTCAAATAAAAACGAAGATTCCAATTCAAGTTGCAAATAATCATCTTCCTTAAATTGATAACCTTTGGCTGCTTTCCTCTTGGCATAAAGGATAATCAATTCCCTCGCAATGTCTTTTATCTTTCTTTTTGTCCTTGATTTTAATTTTTTCCAACGATCCGAACCCAATTTATCAATCTTTGGGGCAGTCCCGTCTTTACCCACAAATTTGGAAACCTTGTGCATTGAATTTATACTGACAAATAAGATATCATTGTTTTTATAAACAAGTCTCATCGACTCCTGCTTACGGCCGTTGACTTCAATAGTTTCCAATCCCATATATTTACCAACACCATGATCAATATGCGTAACAAAATCTCCAACTTTAAGTTCTTTTAGCATTTTTACGCTCAAAGCTTTGTCTTTGGAAAAACCTTTACGCAAATTGTATCTGTGAAATCTCTGAAATATTTGATGATCGGTATAACATGCAATCTTCAATATATCATCAATAAAGCCTGCATTAATTGATTTAGGAATCGGATGAAATGATACTTTGGCATCAAGGTCTTCAAATATTTGATAAAACCTCTCTATTTGTCTTGTATTTGCAGCAAAAATATAATTTTCATAACCTGCTTTTGTGTTTTTTTCAAGATTATCTATTAATAATTTAAAATTCTTATTAAAATTAGGTTGAGGTCTTGATTTGAATTCGATAAGATCTCCTTTTATTTCATGAGTTGAAGTATTTATGTAGATATTCTTAAAGTCAGATATTTTATTAATGATGTCTTTCGGAAAAACAAAAGATTTTTCTTTAAACAATTTAATGAGATTTTCGTCAGCTGAAGATACTGATTTCTCAAATTCCCCCAACTTGATAAAGCATTGTTGCAACTTATCAAGAAGGATTGTTTCTTCTTCAATCCAAATCACGGATGATTTTGGCAATACTTCAAGAAAAGATACTTTGTCCTCACTATCGAATCTACTATTGACATTTGGTATCAATGAAATCTTTTTCAAGTTATTTATTGATAATTGTGTCGTTGGATCAAAATGCCTAATGCTCTCCACCTCATCATCAAAAAGCTCTATTCTGAAAGGCCAATCATTTGCATAATTGAAAATATCAATTATCCCTCCACGTATCGAAAACTGCCCGGGCTCATATACATAATCAACTCTTTTAAAATCGAATTCAACAAGCACACTAATCATGGTATCTACATCGAGAGATTCATCAATAGTAACCACAATTTTGTGCTCTTCCAAAATCGAAGGTTTTATCACTTTTTCAAAGATAGCCTCCGGATAGGTAACAAGGATTTTGATTTTGTTATGGTCTGAATTAATCCTGTTTACTATCTCTGTCCTCTCTTGAACATTATTGTTGTTAAGCTCTTCAAATATCATTGGTCTTTTGAAAGAATCCGGAAAGAAGCCAATCTCACTTTTATCCATAATATTTTGCAAGGTATTGTAAATGTATGCAGCATTCTCTTTGCTGTCTGAGACATATAAGCTCAGATTTTTTCTATCTCCGGATAGAGTGGAAAGGGCAAAATACGGCATGTCTCCAGAAAAACCTTTGAGATGAATTCTACCTGAAGTATTACTTTCCAATAATGTTTTTAGCCTCTTAATTTGATTGCCAGACTGGAATCTTTCAAGCAAATTGTCCAAATTACTCACAGCACAAAGGTAGTAAATTCTATCAAAAGACAATAAGTGTCTTTTTATTATTTTGATTTCAATAAAATATTTTTAGTCAAAATGCAGCATTTTTGTATATCACGACATCTTACCTTTGTATTATATCGTAATTTCAAAAAATATCTGTTATCGTACATACACTTTATTTATTTAAACAAAACAATATATATGCTGTTGAAATAATTGGCTTGGTAAATCGTTGTTTTTTGTATTGTTTGATATAATTTGGTACAAAATTTTACGTTTAAGCATATTTAACTTAGCTTTGTGAAATTTTACTAAAATAAAACGTATATTTGCATTGTAAATTAATAAAATAGATATTATAAATAATAATAAAGTATGAATTTAAAGGTTTTTAAAATATCGGCTGTTTTAATATTTTTTAGTTTTTCTTTTTCAATAAACCTTTCTGCTCAATGCAATAATGATGTAGGAACAATTAAAGGAATAAAAGCATTTCAAGGTCAAAGCACTAAACATGATTTGACAGATACGATATTCTTATGTTGGAGAGATAGATTTTTATTGGAACACAACAATGATTTTGATTTGCAAAGTGACCCGGATCCTGTTACACCTGCGGGAATCGGTTATTGCTGGTATTCAGATAAACCTGTGAAGACAGGTACTACTGTAGCTGACATAAAACAAGATAAAGATTTTAAATTGTGGAGTGATCTGACAAATCTAATTGTAAGTGCAGGAGATTATAATGGTGATATTGAATTTGAAAATGGATATTTTTCAGGAACAAAATCATT
Organism: Saprospiraceae bacterium; assembly: GCA_026986005.1. Lineage (GTDB taxonomy): Bacteria > Bacteroidota > Bacteroidia > Chitinophagales > Saprospiraceae > JADJGA01. The sequence continues at coordinate 25,213 of JALSPK010000063.1, read as the reverse complement.
TAATGAATATGTGAATACTGTGGGTGCACCTCCGACATTGATGTATTATGCTCCTATTACTTATGATGTCAGAAAAGGGAATAGAGGATATTATGAAAACGGAGGCAATTGTGTTAATGTAGGTGTTGATCAATCATTTCCGGTCGTATATCTAAATCCTATTAAAATTTCGGATATTCATTATGATGTTGACGGAGATTCATTAAAAGTCAGTTTTATTGTCAAAGGAGGAATCCCCGAATACTATAAGACCCAAGGAAAAACTGTTAATTATAGTTATATAGAAGTTTATGATTACGATTATAGACAAAATACAAAAGGTGAGATACTAACTTCAAATTTTTCTCATGGTGATAGAGTGACAGTAAAACTTCCCTTCCTAGGTGATTTTAGTGTTTTTATCGAGGATGGATATTCTTGTAACAACACAAATAGATTGGTTGTAGCAGATGCTGATAATCCCGTAATGAAATTGGATACGACGTTCGGAAAAAAAGGAGATACCGTATGCGTAATGTTATCAGCAAAAAACTTTGTTGATATTGAATATACACTAGGGAAAGTTCAATACAATCCCTACGGCTTGGACTTTATAGATGATTTACCCAAAAATCAAAACATACTAAAGTTTGGATGGAGAGAGGACACCCCCGGAGTTATTGCATTATTTAGTGATCAAAAAGCAAGTTTTAATTCTGAGAAAGATTTAGTTCCTATTTGTTTTGAACTTATAGGAGAACCGGGGGAATGTTACCCCATACTACTATCAAAATTTAATCTTGTATCTAATGAAGTTGATTTATGGCCATATCTAGAACCGGGACTGATTTGTATTGATCCGCCTGATGGACTATATGCCAGTGCGACTCATTGCGGTGCAGACAATGGTGTCCAGGAAGCATCTTTAACATTTAAAGTTTTCAATGGTGTACCACCATATACTTATGTCGTAAAAGATGGAGCAAATATCATTGAAACTGGTTCAATTGCTGAAGCAAAACAAAAAACAACCGTTTTAGGTTTGTTACCGAACAAGACATACACCATTGAAATTACAGATTCTAACAATGACACCTACTCATTGGATGAGTTTGTAACTACCATAAAGCCATTGGTATTAAAAGATTTTAATGTTACTCCTGACCCCTGTTTTGGAGCTCAAGAGGGACAAATATCTCTAAGTGTTGACGGATTTGGCGTAAACTATAAAACTAAATGGTCAAATGGCGTATTCGACAAAGATACAATTTCAGACTTGTCCAACGGGTATTATGGTGTTACGCTTACCTCTGATACAGGATGTGAGACAGATACGTTTGCTATATTAAATACTGAGAGGCTAAGTGCTGAAATTGAAATTTTGGATAGTTCAAACTGTGTTGGAGATCTCAATGGAAGAATCAGAGTCACACCTATGGGAGATATCGTTAATCCTGTAGATGGATACTCAATAAAAGTTCAATCCGGATCTGATCTATACTTCCAAAACACTTTTGGCTCTTCAACATTTGACAATTTGAGTGGGGGTGTAGTGAAGATACAAGTCAATACCGATTTAAATAATTATCCTGCATGTAAAGAAGAGTATGAAATAGAAATTCCGGTTAGATATAAAATGGAAATAAACAAAACTTCAATTGATGTGCAGTGCAATGGAGCTAAAGATGGCAAGGTGTTATACGATATTGACCTAAAGGGATTTGATAAGGATAATTTTCAAATTAACTACACGTATTTCCCTTTTCCTACCGCCAATAAAATTGATGCTAATACTATATTAATTGAAAATATGAGTGGAACGATGCAGATTTTTACTTTTACTGATTCTATAACCGGATGCAGTATAAAGGATACTGTAGATTTAAATGAACCCGATGCTATTCAATGGTCTCCGGTTGATAAAACCTCCGCTAGATGTATCGAAGACGGAAGTGCTTGGGCTAAAATCACTATTACAGCAGGAGGAGTACTACCAATTAAGCTAACCGGAATCGGAAGTGATGTTGTTGTAAATAATTATAATGAAACACATCAATACAATAATTTAAACCCCGGAGATTATATAGTTAAGGCTATTGATGCTAATGGCTGTGAGCAAGATATTGATTTTACCATTGAATTAGTTCCCGGAGCACTAAAGATAGATACCATAAAATATGATTTATTATGTAATGCTGGAGCCACAACCGATATTATTGTTGAGGCCAGCAATACTTCAGGGGGGTTAAAGTACAAATGGACAAAAGACGGTTCACCAATAGGTGATAATTCTAGTACTTTAACTAATGTAGCTGAAGGAATTTATATTATTGAAGTTAGTGACAATGCTTGCACTGTAAAAGACACGATAGAATTAACAGCAGGAAAAGCTTTTGAATACACTTTTGATAGTATGAAAGCTGAATGTGCTGAGGGGGAAACAGGTGGATTCTTAGGAAGAGCGTGCATCAATGTTGATATAGATGACTCAGGATTCAAATACAACTGGAGTAATGGAGAAAACACTAAATGTATTACAGATGTAGGTGCAGGGACTTATGTGGTCACAGTAAGTTATGGCAATGGATGTGAGACTATTGATTCTGTTGAGGTGGAAGGTTCTACTCCTATTGAGACTGAATTTTTGGATCTTAGTGGTGTGAGTTGTAATGACGGACAACATTCTGATGGTAAAGTCATAATCAAAGCTAGCGGTGGTGATAATACAACCGGAGTGTACAAATTTGTATTTGATACAGGTAGTAGAACGGGTAGTATTGTATCATTTGATAATTTACCAGCCGGTAAAAATCATTTTGCTGTATCATATAACACTATTGCCGGAAATACATGTTCAAAAGAAGATTCATTTGAGATTGGCATCCCCGACAAGCTGGAAATTGATAAAGTTGAGCTATTCAAGCCAAGCTGTTTTGGTGACTGCAATGGAAAAGCAATAATAAATGCAAAAGGAGGAAATAATACAGCATATTTTTACAAATGGCAAGAAACAGCTGAGATTGGTGCAATAGGAACAGGATTGTGTGCAGGAACTTACCATATTGAGATAAAAGACGCAAATAATTGTACCATAATTGACTCTATTACTATGGTTGAACCTGAAAAATTAGTCGCTGAAATAGACTCTTTTAACACTAAAGATGTCAATTGCTCAGGCAATAATTCAGGACAAATTAAAGTAAAATTCTCAGGAGGTAATACAGATGGGAAATATTCATTCAAATGGAATCCTGATGTATCTGATACTAACCTGGCAGATAATCTAGCTAAGGGGGTTTATACGGTAACAGTAACTGATTATAAAGGTTGTGAAGCTTCTGTCGGTTATGAAGTAAAAGGACAAGCACCTTTAGTCTTCGGAGTATTGCAGCAAGATACAATAAAGTGTTTTGGTGATAAGACCTGCATATATTTAGATACGGTTTATGGTGGAGCAGGTCCGGCATACTCGTTTAGCATCAATGGAGGATCAATATATAATTCGGACGATTGCGCAGAAGTATATGCAAGCGAAGAGCCTTATTTGGTTACAGTATTTGATGCAGAAGGATGTAAAGAAGAAAAAGAAATTCTCATCACTCAGCCCGACGAAATAATTGTTGACTTAGGCAATGATTTAGAATTGGATCTAGGAGATTCAAAGACGCTTCATTTAAATACAAACACTAGTATTTCTAGTGTCAAGTGGGTAATAGATACTTTTTCTATCAGTTATAAATACCTTAACGACTTGCATAGTGAACTTGAGATTAGTGCACTAAAAAACAGCACTATAAACGCAACGATAAAGGATTTTAATGGCTGTGAAGCAACAGGAGAAGTAAATGTATTTGTAAACACATTTAGAAATGTTTATATTCCAAATATTTTTACTCCTGATGGAGATGGTCTAAATGAAGAATTCAAAATAACAATAGGTAAAGGAATTAAAAAAATCAATTATTTCAAAATATTTAATAGATGGGGAGAATTGATGCATATTGAAACTAATCTTCTACCTACATCCGGCAATGTTGGCGCATGGGATGGTACTTTCAAAGGCAAGAGAGTAAATCCCGGTGTGTATGTTTATTTAGTGGAAGTTGAGTTTTTAGACAATCGAAAGATATTGTACAGAGGGGCAGTAACAGTAATAAGATAGTACCATTTTGATATAAAATTGATACTACTTGTACTTCATATTTAGAAAGTCCTTTCTTTTGGATTCTTCCATTTTCTCAATTGCATACCTTAGGGTAGTGCGTGGTAAATGAGTGTAATGTTGCAAAAGGAAATCTTCGATTATATTTGGTTCTCTTTTCCAAGATTCTCGGAGCATCCATCCAATGGCTTTATGCATTAGATCTTCCTTATCATGCAAAAGCTTTTCGGCAAGAGCAATAGTAGGAAATACATCTGACTTACGTATAAAAGCCCAGGTAGCTACCATTGACATTCTGCGATCCCAAAGAGAGTCAGAAGAACTAAGGCTTTCAAGTAAATCCAATTTGAAGATATCATTTAAGATAGTGTTGCCCAATATATAATGAACTGATACATCAACCAAATCCCAGTTATTGACCCCCTTTCTGTTTTTAAGATAAAACTTTGCTATTTTTTCCAGTTGCTCTTTATTGTATTTCCTTGTAGCAATTTTGGCATTTTCAGTAAGGATCAGGACACCCGCCATCCTTACTTCATGAAGAGGAGAATTTAACAAAAGCTCAAGTTCCACATATTCCAGATTCATATGCGACTTTATGACTTTTCTGATATCAGGCATCGAAACACCGATAAATATATCACCTTCACCATACTGCCCTTTGCCTGTTTTAAAAAACCATTCATTGGCTTGCTTTCTTTTTGCAGAAGCAAACTCTTTTAATTTTTTTTCAATATTTTTAGCAGATAACATTTCAAACGATTGTTAATCCATCTCCTTTGCTATTTCGATAATCTTGTAGACTTCGATTTGATCTCCAACTTTTATATCATTATAGTTTTCAATGGTCAAACCACATTCCATACCAGCTTTAACCTCTTTAGCATCATTTTTAAATCGTTTTAATGAGCTTAAATGAGCTGTTTGTGATTCTTTCATAGGATACACAACAATACCCTCTCTTATTAATCTTATTGAAGAGTTTCTTGTTATTTCTCCTTCCTGCACATAACATCCTGCTATAGTACCAATCTTACTAATCTTGAAGATATTTCTAACCTCAACTAATCCTGTGATTTTTTCTTCTTCAGTAGGAGTAAGCATCCCTTGCATGGCTAGTTTTACTTCATCAATCGCCTTGTAAATAATAGAATAATGTTTGATTTCAACTCCATCTTTTTCGGCTAGTTTTCTAGCATTGGCAGATGGTCTAACTTGAAATCCAATTATAATAGCATCAGAAACAGTAGCCAATAATACATCTGACTCAGATATCTGTCCAACACTTTTGTGAATGACATTGACTTGTAATTCAGGAATAGACAATTTAATCAATGAATCGGATAAAGCTTCAGCTGTACCATCTGTATCAGCTTTTACAATCAAGTTCAATTCCTTAAAGTTGTCCAATTTAAGTCTTCTTCCTATTTCTTCCAAACTTACACGTTTCTTTGTTCTTGTCAACTGTTCTCTTGCTATAATGGATCTTTTTGTAGCTATATCCTTAACATCTCTTTCGTGTTCATATTCTTTAAATACTTCTCCGGCTTGAGCAGCTCCATTCATACCTAGCACTTTAACAGGTGTTGAAGGTCCTGCAGCTTTTATTTTCTTTCCTGCTGCATTGAACATAGCTTTTATCTTGCCGTAATAATGACCTGCAAGAATAACAGAACCAATTTTTAATGTTCCTTTTTGTACCAAAATATTACTGATATAACCCTTACCTTTATCTAGTGTTGCTTCGAGGACTGTACCTAGTGCCAGTCTATTAGGATTGGCTTTAAGTTCAAGTATTTCTGCTTCTAAAAATACTTTTTCCAATAATTCTTTGACTCCCTGACCTGTTTTAGCTGATATATCCTGAGATTGGTATTTTCCTCCCCACTCTTCTATCAATAAGTTCATTGATGCCAATTCTTGCTTTATCCTTTCCGGATCAGCTCCGGGCTTATCAATTTTATTGATTGCAAATATCATTGGTACTCCTGCGGCTTGTGAGTGACTTATTGCCTCTTTTGTTTGAGGCATAATCTTATCATCTGCTGCTATAACTATTATTACAAAGTCAGTTACTTTAGCTCCTCTAGCTCTCATTGCAGTAAAAGCTTCGTGACCCGGAGTATCGAGGAAAGTGATTTTTTTACCTTCTCCCAAATTGACTTCATAAGCACCTACATGCTGTGTTATACCTCCTGCTTCACCACCAGCCACATTGGTCTCTCTAATAAAGTCAAGCAAAGAAGTTTTACCGTGATCGACATGACCCATTACAGTAACAATAGGCGCTCTGGGCACTAAATCTTCTTCGTTTTCATCATCATCTTCAAAGTCATCATCTATTTCATCTGCACTTATAAATTTAACTTCAAAATCAAATTCATCGGCTACCAATTCTATAATATCACTTTCTATTCTTTGATTGATCGATACTATTACACCCAGATTCATACAAGACATTATAATATCTGTTACCGGTATATCCATCAGATTTGACAATTCAGATACACTGATAAACTCACTTACCTCAATAACATTTGTTACTGCATTTTCCTCCACAGTATTCTTTTCTCTTTTAATTGCTTTGCTTTCTCGTCTTATCTTAGTCCTTCTACTCTTACCTGTACCACCGGATTTGAGTTTGGCCATAGTAGCCTTGATTTTATCTTCGATTTCTTTTTCAGAAATTTCAGTAACCTCTTCTTTCTTTTTACGATTTTTATTTTGATTTCTTAAAACCTGATTTGGATTAATCTTTCTTCTCTTTCTTTTTCTTCTACCCTCATTTCCACCTTCAGTTTTTTTAGTTTCCTTGCTTTTGTCCGCAACAGTTTTTGCCTTGGTTTTTTTTCTGGTTTCAAATTTTGTTATGTCAATTTTACCGAGTTTTTTCAACCCTTTTAATATAGGTGTTTCAGACCTCATCATTTCTATTTTCTGAGGTTCATCTTTCTTAATGGACTCTTTTTTCGGTTTTGCTTCTATCTTTTTCTTTTCAACAACAGCCTCTTTCTTTTTGTCTACTTTTTTCTTTTCTATAACTTTGGACTTTTCTTCAGCCTTAGGTGTTGTCTTTCCTTTCTTTTTAGGCTTTCTACTCATCTTGTCCAAATCAACTTTGCCCAATACTGTGAGTCCCGGTTTTAAAGGATCTTTTTCCTGTTCTACCTGTTCATCCTTAGACTCAACTTTATTTTCTACTGTATCAGATTCTTGTTTCTCTACAACTTCTTCTTCTTCAGGCTTTTCTTCCTTAGCTTTTTCTGCTACTTCTACTTTTTCTACTTCAGGCTTTTCTTCTTTTGCTTTCTCTGCTACTTCTACTTTCTCTTCTTCAGGCTTTTCTTCAGGTTTCTTCTCTATTTGCACTTTTACTTCTTTAGCAGCTTCCTTTTCTTTCTTTTGCTCCTCTATTTTTTCTTTTGCTTTCACCTCGTCTTCTTTTCTTTTTCTTCTTTCGGCAAGTAAAGCTTCTGCCTGTTCTTTTTCTGCAATAGAATTGCTAAATCTTCCGATTAACATATCATACATCTCATCGGAGATTTTTGCTGTTGGTTTATTTACAATCTCAATATCTTGCGAATGCAAGTACTCTACAATTGTACTCGTTCCAACATTTAATTCTTTTGCAATTTTAAATAACTTATACGCCATTATCAATATTTAATTCTATATTTTGTTAAAGGTTTAGCTCCTTAATTTAAATCCATAAAAAAATCTAATCATTTTTTGAAAAAACACTAGCTTTCTTCAAACTCTGACTGCAATATATTTAATACATCATCTATTGTTTCCTCTTCTAAATCTGTTCTTCTTGCAAGTTCTTCCCTGTTCAATTCCAAAACACTTTTTGCAGTATCACATCCAATATTTTTGAATTGATCGATGATCCACTCTTCTATTTCATCACTAAATTCATCCAAATCCACATCGTCTATTAAATTTTCATCAACTTCCCTATAAATATCAATTTCATAACCTGTAAGCCTACTTGCAAGTTTGATATTTGCTCCATTCTTTCCTATTGCCATCGATACTTGATCAGGCTTAAGATAAACCGCTGCTTTCATGTTTACATCATCAAGCTCTATCTTAGATACTTTGGCAGGAGTCAAAGACCGCTGTATATATAATATTGTATTGTTTGTAAAATTAATAATATCTATATTCTCATTTCTCAACTCACGAACTATACCATGTATCCTAGATCCTTTCATACCTACACAAGCACCAACAGGATCAATTCTATCATCATAAGATTCTACAGCGACCTTAGCTCTCACACCGGGTATCCTTACAATATTTTTAATGGTAATCAATCCGTCTTCTATTTCCGGAACTTCCTGCTCCATCAATTTTTCTAAAAATTTATTATCAGTTCTCGATATAATTATCATCGGGTTATTATTCCTCATCTCGACATACTTAATCACAGCTTTTATCATGTCACCCTTTCGGAAAAAATCACCTTTAATCATCTCATTTCTTGGCATAATCAATTCGTTATCTGTAGCATCATCTATTACCAACAAATCCTTTTTCATGATTTGACCAATCTCTCCCAAAACCAATTCTCCTGCTCTATCCTTGTACTTTTTGTACACTTCTTCTTTCTCTAGTTCTGTAATCCTTGAAACCAATGTTTGCCTGGCAGCCATAATAGCACGTCTACCAAAAGCTTCAACCTCTATTTGTTCATAACACTCCTCTCCAATCTCATAATCTTCATCAATTATTTGAGCTTCTGAAAAAGATACTTGAGTCAATTCATCCGTGACCTCTCCGTCAGGAACTACTTCTCGTACCTTCCACAACTCAAGATCTCCATTGGTGGTATTCACAATTACTTCAAAATTATCATCAGAGCCATACTTTTTCTTAATCAGTGTCCTAAAAACATCTTCCAAAACCCTAACTAATGTAGGTCTATCCATGTTTTTACCTGATTTGAATTGAGAAAACGATTCTATTAAATTCATTTCTTCTTTTTATTAAATTTTACAATAACTTTTGATTCGAGTATATCCTCAAATCTCAATTCTATTTTTTTTCTGTTTTTTTTATCATATTCTTCCAATTCTATGCCATTTTCGTCAACAGAAATCAATTTTCCTTTTATTACTTCTTCCTCTTTCAATTTCACCTTCAATTCCCTTCCAATATTTTTATTATATTGACGCCTCACCAAAGGCTTATCAAGACCGGGAGAAGAAACCTCCAAAGTGTATTTTTCACCTAAAATAAGTGACTCATCAAGATAATGTTCGATACGTCTACTCACGCTGACACATTTTCTAATCGGTACACCCGAATCACAATCCATATAGACTACAACTTTGGAATTTTTGCTTACAATTATATCTACAATATAACAATCTTCAAAACCTTCCTCTGTAAATTTATCTTCTATTATCGGTATTATTTTATCTTCTATCATATTATCTTTATAAAAAAGAGGGAGCAAATATGCTCCCTCTCTCCTTAATTCTTGCGCAAATATAAGGCTTTTTATATTTTTTTAGCAATAATTTGATAGTTTTTATTACTAAAGTTTTAATTTTGACGAATTTATAGTAAAAAACCCAAGAAAAATGCTAAATAAACTCAAAGAAACTGAAAAATATCTCAAATCAATGACCGATTTTAAACCTGATTTGGCTATAGTTTTTGGTTCTGGTCTGAGTAGCGAAGAGCTATTTGATGACATAGATATTAAAATACCATACAAAGATATTCCGCATTTCAAAGTTAGTACCGTACAAAACCATAAAGGAGAATTAGTGATAGGTAAAAGAAAAAACAAAACTATTTATCTTTTCTCCGGTAGAATGCATTATTATGAAGGATATTCGGCTCAAGATGTTACTTATCCTATTAGAGTAATGCAAATAATGGGGGCAAAGAATTTGATATTGACAAATGCCGCTGGTGGTATAAATCCTGATTTTAATGCCGGAGATGTTATCTTGCTAAAAGATCATATAAACATGATTCCCGATCATCCTTTGAGGGGATCAAATATTGATGCATTGGGAACAAGATTTCCGGACATGTCAAATGCGTACAATGCTAAAATAAGAAAACAATTTTTGGAAATAGCAAAAAAAATAGATTATAATTTAAAGCAAGGGATTTATCTTGCGCTACAAGGACCTAGCTTGGAAACACCCGCCGAATACTCAATGATATATCGTATGGGTTCAGATTTGATTGGAATGTCAACGGTATTTGAGACTATTGTGGCAGTCCATGGGAATATGAAAGTTACCGGCTTTTCTATGGTATCAAATGAATGTTATCCACCGGAAAGAATTAAGGAAACCTCTCATCAAGACGTAGTGAATAAAGTAAAAGAGTCAGAACCGATTTTAATGAATCTTTTAAGAGAATGGATTGATAACTATCTGTAAGTTTTATGTATACTTCTCGACAACTAAAGTATGAAATACATTATTGGAATCATACGTTTATTATGTCAAAATCTATATTTTATTGACAATGACAGATTAGTTAGTGTCTGTCTATAAAGTGCTTGATTTTTGAAAAATAATTCTTTTTCTATTTCACCCTCTTGATAGAGGTTTGGTATAAAAGAATCATATATTTTGAAGGAATAGTGGCGCTATTTCAAAAAATATTGATAAATTTTAATGCAAAAAGAACGTTTTTCAGCCAAAATGATTCTATCTGTGTAGTTACATGATATCGCAAAAAGTTTACTTTTCAATTTTAATGACTTTGTGGACAGACACTAAATAATATAAATACGAGTTGCACCAATTAATATTAATATTTCAGATAATAATAGTTATATTTCCAAGATGAAATAACAATATCATTATTCAAACCTTGAATTTCCTATTATTTTAATGGATTTGGATTAATTATCTTACTTTTGCAATTCAAATAAGTGAATTTAAAGATGAATTACCTGCTATTAGAAAATGTAACCAAGTCCTATGGAGAAAAAATCCTATTTGAAAATATAAATTTTAGTATTAATAAAGGGGACAAAATCGGATTGATAGCAAAAAATGGTAGTGGAAAATCAACTCTGCTTCGTGTTATATTTGGAGAGGAAAGTCCGGAAGGAGAAAATGCAAAAATAATAATCAACAAAGACATCAGACTTGCTTTTTTGAAACAAGAGCCTGTTTTTGCTGAAGAATTTAGTGTCTTAGATGCTGTTTTCGATACAGATGACCCAAAAATTAATGCAATAAAAGAATATGAACTTGCAGTCATTAGAAATGACAATATTACTTTAGATTCTGCCATTGCTAAATTAGAAAACCTAGGGGCGTGGAATATTGAAAACAAAATAAAAGAAATACTATTTAAACTAAAAATACCACAACTTGATAAAAAAATAAAAGAACTGTCAGGTGGACAAAAAAAACGTGTTGCTCTCGCGAAAATAATCGTCCAAGAACCGGATTTTTTAATCCTGGATGAACCTACCAATCACTTAGATATTGATATGATTGAATGGCTTGAAAGTTATCTCGCCAATAAGAAAATCACGCTTTTCATGGTAACTCATGATAGATACTTTCTTGAGAATACATGCAATAGAATTGTCGAATTGGATAGAGGAGTGCTTTTTTCATACACAGGAAACTATGAAAGATACCTTGAAAAAAAGGCGGAGAGGATGCATAATGAGTCTGTAACAACCGACAAGCTAAAAAAACTATACAAAAAAGAACTTGAGTGGCTAAAAAGACAACCCAAGGCAAGAACAACAAAATCAAAATCTAGAATAGATAGAGCGAATGATATTGGAGAAAAAGCAAGCAAGGCTATTTACAATGATTCCATCAGTATCAATATCGAGACTCAAAGATTGGGTGGCAAAATCCTTGAATTGTATAATGTAAAAAAAGCTTTTGGAGATATCAGAATATTAAATGATTTTAGCTACAAGTTCAAACGATTTGAAAAGATAGGTATAGTGGGTGATAATGGTGTGGGTAAATCAACTTTTATCAATATAATCACAGGGCTAGTAAAACCTGATAACGGTAAGATTGTTATCGGAGAAACGGTTTATTTTGGTAATTTTTCACAAGGTGGCCTTGTTTTAACCAAAGATAAAAGGGTATTGGAAGTGATAACCGACATTGCTGAATACCTCCCAATGTCTAATGGTAAAAAATTGACAGCAGAACAATTACTGGAACGATTCCTCTTTTCTAGAAAACATCAACAAGTATATGTATCACAACTCAGCGGAGGAGAAAAAAGAAGATTGCAGCTCCTTACGGTATTGATGCGTAACCCCAATTTCCTCATTCTGGATGAACCTACCAATGATCTGGATATTGTTACCCTGAATATTTTGGAAGATTACTTGATGGGATTCAAAGGTAATTTGATTATTATTACTCACGACAGATATTTTATGGATAAGCTGACCGACCACCTTTTTATTATGGATGGCAAAGGTCACATCAAGGATTTTAACGGCACCTATACAGAATATAGGGCCACTCAAAAATCTAATTTGTCAAAGGAAATAGATGACAACAAAAAACAATCTGTCGAAGATAAAAATGCTCTGAGAAAGGAAAAGAAAAAGATCGACAATGAAATATCCAGAATCTTGAGAGAAATAGAAAAAAAAGAAAAAGAAAAACAGAAAATGCATCTGTTTTTTGAAGCAAACTCAGAAGCAAATCCGGCGAAAATAGCCGAAATGGGAAAAAACCTAAATGTTCTGGAAAGTGAAATCTTAAATCTGGAAAATCATTGGGAAACACTAATGGAAAAATTGGAAAGTTATGGATAATATATGATTTTTAAATCCTTGCAATTTTACAATATGTATTGCTATAACTTCTTCCTGTTTTAATATATAATATCTGAAAGAAAACACTATAAATTTGAAATATTATGACAAATACAAAATACGATACCATAATAATAGGTTCCGGAATTGGAGGGTTAACCACAGCAGTATTACTCTCTAAAATATACAATCAAAAAGTTCTTGTTTTGGAACAGCACTTTGTTCCCGGTGGACAAACTCACGAATTTTCAAGAGTGAAAGATGGTCAAAAGTTTTCATGGGATGTGGGAGTACATTATGTTGGAGAAATGAAAAAAGGTTTGTTGCCAAGAAAGATTTTTGATTATATAACAGACAATAGGTTGGAATGGAACAAAATGCCTCATTATTTTGAAAAATTTGTTTACCCTGACTTCAGTTTTAAACAACCTGCTAATCCAAAAGAATTTCAAAAATCTCTTATTGAGCAGTTTCCAACTGAAGAGAAGGGAATAAAACGCTACTTCCTCGACATCAAAGAAGTCGCCAAATGGTTTCAAACATATATGATGGGCAAAGTGATGCCGTCATGGGCTAATAGCCTTATTGGGTTTTTCAGAAAAGATAATTCAAAATTGGCTCTTTCCACTACAAAAGAGTATTTAGATAGTATAATAGAGGATGAAAAATTGAAAGCACTTTTGACTTCGATTTGGGGTGATTATGGTACGCCTCCTGAAAAAAGTGCATTTATTATGCATTGTTTGGTTGTAAGGTCATATTTATACGGTGGGTATTTTCCTGTAGGTGGTGCAAGCTCTATTGCTAAAAACATGATTCCTATTATTGAAAAAGGTGGAGGAAGTGTCAAAACAAACATCAATGTTGAAAAAATAATAATCAAAAACAATAAAGCAATTGGAGTAAAGGTAAGTTATAAAAAAGAAAGCATGGAACTTTTTGCAGATAGGATAGTTTCAGATGCGGGAGCTTTTAATACATACTTGAAGCTGATACCACCCATTGTTGATATCCCTTTCAGGGAAGAGATAAAGAATGCGATGAGTGGGTTTTCGACAAACACATTATATCTTGGACTAAAAGATAGCCCATCAAAATTGGGTATCAAAGGAGAAAACCATTGGATTAATACATCTTATGACCACGATAAAACTTACGAAGAAAGTGGTAAAACCGGTGACATACTTTCGGCGTTTATTTCATTCCCTTCGATGAAAAATCCTTTGGCAAAAACACATACTGCTGAAATAATTAGTTTTTCCCAATATGATAGTTTTAGTAAATGGAAAGACACCAAATGGATGAAAAGAGGAGATGATTACCTCAAATACAAGGAAGAATTATCATCAAAGTTATTGGATTTCGCAGATAAGTATATTCCCGGGATCAAAGAACTTACGGTTTACACGGAGCTGTCAACTCCATTAACCATGGAGTATTTTACAAAATGGGAAAAAGGTAGCTTTTATGGTGTTCCTGTAACTCCTGAAAGATATAAACACAAGTGGATATCACCAAAAACACCCGTAAAAAATCTGTACCTAACGGGAAGTGATGCGGGTTCTTTGGGTGTTGTTGGAGCAATGTTTGGAGGAGTATCAAGCATAGGTGCTATAAAAGGAATAAGTGGTTTTATTAAAGTAATGAAGATGGCAGGACGATAAGTGTTAAGAAAGAGAGCAAATCTAATATCGCCTTCGTCTTCTACCTCCGAATAAATCGCTTAGACCTCCACCTTGTCCTTGCACAAGTTCACCCTTTTTATCAAAATATTTTTTTGCGTAAAGACCATAAAGCAGACCAAATGCAAATCCTCCGATATGAGCCCAGTGAGCCACACCTCCTGTGTTTGGATCAGCTCCTAATGATGAAAATCCGTTGAATAATTGCATAGCAATCCAAATACCTAAAAAAATTATTGCAGATAAATAAAAAGACCTGAAGAAATACAAGACAAGAACTTTTACTCTTGATCCGGGAAACATGACTAAGTATGTCCCCATCACTGCAGAAATCGCACCACTTGCACCTACACTAGGTATTTCGCTTTGGGTATTTAAAAGCACATGTATTACAGATGCCGCAATTCCCCCTCCTAGATAGAATAAGAGGAACTTAATATTACCGATAGAGGATTCTATATTATCAGCAAATATCCATAAAAACACCATATTGCCTATTAAATGCATCCAGCCTCCATGTATAAACATATTGGTGAAAAGTGTAAAATAATCTTGACCATGGACTATTTCAGTCGGTATTGCTCCATATTCATTGATAAATCCATTGAGATGGTGGCTGGATTGCAGATACATCTCATAAAAGAAAACCAATGTATTAATAGCTATAAATGCATAACTGAATATGGGCTTGTATCCACCCTTTATCTGATCGTCACCAATTGGAAAAAACATAAAACAATAGATTTTTTAATTTTAAATAACCAAATATAAGTTTAATTATTAAAACGGATGCTTTTTAACCTAAATAATTTCAGAACAATAATTATCATAATTCAAAAGACCTCATATTTTCTAGCAAACACTATAGTATCTGTACATAAAGTCATTAAAAATAATCTTATTGCAATATTTCTAATATTTTTTCATATGAACGTCCATTTGTGGAAATGGAATTTCAATTTTGTTTTTAATAAGCTGTTTGTTAATCGCTCTTCTAATGTCGCTTTTAATTTTTCCCACCCTAAATATTTCTTTACTGAAAAAATATAACTCAAAGTTCAATGAAGAATCACCAAAATCAGAAAATCGTGCTTCTGCAAGATTTTTATCAATTACTTTAGGGTGTTCCTTTACACAATTTTCAAGGATATCAATGACCAATTCAACATCACTACCATAAGCAACTCCCACCTTTATATTAAATCTTATTTTTTTATCTTCCTGATGTGTCCAATTTATCACTTTATCTGTGACGATCTTTGAGTTTGGAATACTAATTGACACACCATTCTGATCTGTACCTTCAGTCGTTCTTAATCCTATATTGTTTAAAACCATCAATCTGCCTTCTATTTCCAACAAATCTCCAACCTTTGTTTTTCCTTCAAAAAGCAATATAATACCTGAAATAAAATCATTGAAAGTTTGTTGAAGTCCCAGACCAATCCCAACTAATAATGCGGCAGATCCGGTTAATAATGCGGACACCTTTATTCCGAGCAAATTCAATATCAGGATAAGTGAAATCACCCATACTATATAACTAATGATTTTGATAACTGTATAAAAGTCTTCCTGTCTTTCTCCTTTCAACTTGCTTATTTTAAGCAAAGTTTTTCGTATGACAGACAAGAAAATTTTTGTGAGTATTATTATTACTAAAATACTGATTAAATTTTGAACAGTTATGCTATATTCACCGATTTCAACAAGTTTATATCCTATTATTTCTTTAATCACTTTTTTTCTTTTTCCAAATATAAGACATTTTAAATTATTACAAGGTATTTAAATCCAAAAACTGGACTTCCTTTCATTTTTTTGATATATTTGTTTTAATTAAATTATAAATCAGGAAATCATTTTTAATGAAAATAGATAAAAAAACAGTTATGTAGAATGGCTTGAGGTTTTATAACAGGAGAGTTGTCAATTGGAATTGTTGATTTCAGGATTTGCTTTATATGACATATGGGCTAGTCAAGATATGATGAGGTAGCTGAAAAAATAGAATCAAAGAGAAATTCATCATGTGAATTTGCCATTTTGGGTTCTGAAGAAAAATTAATTTTGAAAAATATTAAGAATGCATTAAGAATCTATCTCGTTTTTATAAATTTTTTAATAAATTTTAGTAAATTTGAATTTGTTTTTAAAGAAAAAATGATGCTTGAGATATGGTTTATATTTAAAATAAGGCATATCAGTATTTTTTACTTTAAGAAAAAATGATATTTGTTAAATAGTTGGATTTAAAACAAATGATAAATAGTGTCTGTCTATAAAGTGCTTGATTTTTGAAAAATAAAGATTTTTGATGAGATTTTTATCTTTCTGAGGATTAGTGATGCCTTAGCATCACTAATTTGAATAAAGTAAGTAACTACACAGATAGAGTGCTTTTGAGATGAAAAAAATGTCTATTTTTGTTTTAAAAGAATCATATATTTTGAAGGAATAGTGGCGCTATTTCAAAAAATATTGATAAATTTTAATGCAAAAAGAACGTTTATCAGCCAAAATGATTCTATCTGTGCAGTTACATGATATCGCAAAAAGATTATTTTTAAATTTTAATGACTTTGTGGACAGACACTAAATAGTGTCTGTCTATAAAGTGCTTGATTTTGGAAAAATAAAGATTTTTGATGAGATTTTTGTCTTTCTGAGGATTAGTGATGCCTTAGCATCAGTAATTTGAATAAAGTAAAAATATCGCAAAAAGATTATTTTTAAATTTTAATGACTTTATGGACAGACACTAAATAGAATAATTGGAAATAAATTTTACAAATAACCCCCTAAAAAATATAAAGAATGTTTGGAAATAAAAAAGATGAAAATAAATCAAAACAGGTGAAGTCTACCCCTAGTTCAAAAGCAGGGTTGAATAGTTTAGTAGTCGGGACTTCCGTGAAAGGCGAAATTTTTGCTGAAAGCGATATTAGAATTGATGGCACTTTGATTGGTAAAATCGAGTGTAAAGGAAAATTAATTTTAGGAGCTGAAGGGCGAATTGATGGCGAAATAGTATGTCAGGATGCAATTATTGTAGGTACCATTAAAGGAAAATTGAAAGTAAATAATTTGCTTGTAGTGAAGGAAGCTGCGATGATTGATGGTGATGTATTTACTGATCAACTCAATGTAGAATCCGGAGCAGTATTCAATGTAAGTTGCGTCATGGGAAGTCAAAAGATTAAGACAATAAAAGGAGCCGTTTAATTAACCTCAACCATTGGTATGAATGATTATGCTAGATATACAGGTATGGCATTTGAGCTCTTGGCTTTAATACTGATAATGGTGTATATCGGCAAAAAAATTGATTCTTGGTTAGAATTTGAAAAACCAATAATGCTCGTGCTTTTAGTAAGTTTTGGAATGATAGGATATATGGTTAAGCTTTATTATCAAACAAGTAAAAAACAAAAAGATGACAAATAATCCTTTTTGGAAATATCTGGGATTTCTTTCGCTGGTTACTATTTTTTCTCTTGTCTTAATTTATCAGATAGAGGTATTCAAAAAGGATATATTATTATCCATTATCGGATTTGTGTTTATGGCTGGAGCTGCTGCAGGATTCTATTTAGCTGCGATGAGAGCCATTAAAAGCCCTAATAAAATGGCATTTATACAATTAGTTATGGTCAATGTTTTTTTTAAATTGGTTTTCATAATGGGCATTGTGGCTGTTTATTTTAAAGTCGTAAAACCTGAGAACAAATTGTTTATCATTCCTTTCTTGAGTATTTATTTTATTTTTACCATCTTTGAGACAATCTTTGTATATAAGATATCAAATAAACAAATGTAAAATGTCAGAATTTTTAGTAAAAACAAAAGACGGATTAGTTTTAAATGTAAATAAGGATGCTATTGACAAACTAGATGTCATCAAAAATAATGATGATTCCTATCATGTTATATTCAACAATAAATCATATATTGTGTCAATAGATAATAATGCTAATTGCAATTCTAAACACTTTGCCCTATCCGTAAACGATAAAGAAATTGAACTTGATATTAAAGACTCTCTTGACCAAATGCTTGACAAAATGGGGTTTTCAAATATAAAGAAAAAAGGCTCAGGAGAGATAAAATCACCAATGCCCGGTCTAGTGGTAAAAGTCGATGTAGAAATAGGACAAACTATTGAAAAAAATGACAATCTCCTTACCCTTGAAGCGATGAAAATGGAGAATCTCATCAAAGCACCGATCTCAGGAGTGATTAAATCTATTGATGTTGTCGAAGGCGAAGCAGTAGATAAAAATCAAATATTGATTGTCATAGGAGAGTAAGTTGTTTTACCAATTTGTTATTTTATAAATATATTTTTCCTTTACTGCTTAGTATTTAGCATCTAATTCCTGTGCAAATTCAAAATATATTGTATGTTCAGTAAAATACATCTATGACGTTTATAAAAAGGCAAATTGAGTATAAAATAAGACAAATTATTCTTGAATATCCAATACTTGCAATTACTGGGCCACGTCAATCAGGGAAAACTAATAGTTTTTCTATTTCACCATCTTGATAATGGTTTGCTTAAAGTATTATAAATACTATATCTTTTTATGTTCATGATATAAAAAAAATTGTATAATATCTGTTTCAATATTTGCAATATCGTTTTGTTTGTATATATTTGTACCGTATTTAATCAATATTAACAATGAATAATAAATATTTTAGTAGTTATCATTTCTCTTTTTATTTCAGTTTTTGGAATAAAACAGGGCTCTATATGGTATGACTAAATTAAAATAATACAATATCGAAGCCCTCATTTTTGAGGGCTTTTTTATTGTAAAAAAACACAAGGAATGAGTAAAAAAATAATCATACAAGGTTATCCGGGAGCATTTCATGAAGAGGCTGCAAACAATTATTTCGTAGGGGAGAAACTCAAAATTATACCGGCAATGACATTTGAGATTTTAGCAAATGAATTGGTGAATAATAAGGAAATTGACCTTGGAATAATGGCAATTGAAAATTCAATAGCAGGAAGTCTACTTCAAAATTATAGATTATTGAGAGAAAATAAATTTTTAATTACAGGAGAAATCTATTTAAGAATCAGGCACAATCTTATGGCTTTACCCGGACAGAGTATTACGGATATACGCGAAATAATATCACATCCAATGGCTCTTAATCAAAGTATGAGTTTTTTAAAGACTCTAAAAAATGTAAGGCTAATCGAAACAGAGGATACTGCTTTGAGCGCTAAAAATATATCCGATAAAAATCTTAAAAACATAGCTGCGATTGCAAGTGTTACAGCCGCTGACTTATATAATTTGGATATTCTAGCCGGAGGAATTGAAACCTCTGATGTTAATTACACAAGATTTTTTATTATTAAAAAAAATGGAGTTACACCTGATATTAGAGGAGACGAAAACAAAGCTTCAATATATATCAGAGTAAAAGATGAAAAAGGTAGCCTATTGAATGTGCTAAGTAAAATAGCTCAATACGATATGAATATGAGTAAACTCCAGTCATATCCTGTGTTGGGTTCTATTAGCGAATACTATTTTCATATCGACCTGGAATTTAATGATGTAGAGTGTTATATGAAATTGATAACCGAGTTGAAAAAATGTACAATTATGACTGAAGAACTGGGAGTATATAAAAGGCATAAGTTATTATTGGATAAAACAAATTGAAATGATAATAAAATCATCAAATAGGATAAAGCATATAAAACCTTACTATTTTGCCAGCAAGATGGCACAGATTTCAGAGATGAATTCTATAGGTATGGATGTATTGAATATCGGAATAGGCAGTCCCGATCTAGGTCCGGACAAAAGTATAATTGCCAAGTTGAATGAAGCGTCCGGTATTAAGACAAATCACGGATATCAATCTTACAAGGGCATTGAAGAGTTAAGGCAAAGCTTTTCTGAATGGTATCTCTCACATTTTAATACTCGGATAAATGCAAATGATGAAATTCAGATTTTAGCAGGTTCCAAGGAGGGTATAATGCACATCGCGATGAGCTTTTTAAATACCGGAGACAAAGTGTTAATCCCTGATCCCGGCTATCCTACCTATTCTGCTGCTTCACGTTTGGCTGGAGCTGAAATAATAAAATATAATTTGAAAGAAGAAAATAATTGGATGCCTGATTTTAAATCCATTGAAAGATTAGACTTAAAAGATGTGAAGATAATGTGGGTTAATTATCCACATATGCCAACGGGGGCAAAGGGAAGTATTGAACTGTTTCAGGAATTGATTTCTTTTGCCAAAAAGCATCAAATACTGTTGGTTAATGATAACCCCTATAACTTTATTCTCAATAACTCACCAATAAGTATTATGAACATCAAAGGCGCAAAAGAGGTAGCGATGGAATTGGTGTCATTGAGCAAAACATATAATATGGCGGGGTGGAGAATAGGAGCATTGATAGGGGCTAAGGAATATATTGATGAAGTTATAAAATTTAAAAGCAATATGGATTCGGGAATGTTCAAGCCTCTTCAATTGGCAGGAGCAAAAGCATTAAAACTTGACAAAAGCTGGGTCGATAAGTTGAATGATATTTATCTGAAAAGACGTGAAAAAGTATGGGAAATAATGGATTTACTAAATTGCACATATGATACTCAAAGCTCCGGAATGTTTGTTTGGGGCAAGGTAAAAAATAATAAAAATGATGAAGAATTAATTGAAAATATATTGCAAAAAGCTAGAGTTTTTATAACGCCCGGAAGAATATTTGGAGAAAATGGAAAAGGATATTTAAGAATATCTTTGACAAATAGTATTGATAAACTTCAAGAAGCTAAGAATAGAATAATAAAAATAATTTGATGCCATTTGGGGTTTATAAATTACCTGAATTTCAAAAATCGCCTGTGTTTTTTATCATTGCACTACAATAGTTTTTTTCAAGTAATAATGTTAAAATTAGTGGAAAAGGAAATAATAATAATACATTTGGTGAATTTTAGATTTTATTAAAATCGTGGCATAACCGGTTTTTTTAAACAAGTTAGTGTTTGATAATGTTTACTATTTTAAATCGTTTAAAATGAATTTTAGTACGACTACAGAATACGCTCTAAGAATCATGAGCTACATGAGTCTTGAAGAAAAACAATTGTATAAAGCTACAGATATCATTGAAGAATTGGCTATTCCTCACAGGTATCTACGAAAGTTGATGACTAAACTTTCTAAGAGTGATATTATAAAAAGTGTACAAGGCAAATATGGGGGATATATGATAGCGAGGGATTTGGAAGACATCTCACTTCTGGATATAGTCGAAGCTTCAGGTGAAAAAATCGACCAAAGTGAATGTTTTTTTGGATTAAAGAATTGTGCTTTTAGCATCAAATGTCAAATGCACCATAAATGGGGTGCTATTAATAAACAGATTCATGAAGTATTATCAACAACTACTCTTTTAGATATCAAAAAAAGCAACCCAAGGTTTTTAATTAAGGACTTTAATGAGTTTTCTTAACTGAATCAACCTGTGTTTGAATAGGTATCACTTAGTAGATCTCATTTTGTACCTATCTCCGGTTTCTTTAATAATCTCTTTGTACACTTCCTTACTATATCCCGGTTGATCAGGATATGCCGGAATGTTTTTTCCGTTTCCATTGTCAATAAACTTTTTCCCCTCTGTTTTTTTTATATTCCCATCGACAAATTTCACAAATAAAAATTTGTATAATTCTTTCCATATCTGCACAGTATTATCAGCTTGGGTAACAGAGTAATCAGTAATGTATTGAAGTCCAAGCTCTTTATCAACTTTATATAATTTATTTGCCGCTTCGGAAATTATATCTATGGATTTCATGAATTTATTCTCTATTCGTTCCTGCTCTTCCTTGACAAAAGGAGCTATATAACTGTACCTTGTGTAAGCAAGGTTTGATACCTGATTAAAGACCCAAAATGCAGCATCCGGCTCAAATTGCATCATATTACCAAAACCTTTTCTGTAAGATTTGGGCACAGATAGCACTCCGCAAAATATAGGATTGTAAACGGTAAAATACGAATCATCTACTCCAAACCAAAGAATTCCACCTATAGGATCTTCATAATTATTTCTTCCCTGTGCGACAAATGTAAAACCTGTTTGCTGAGTACTGGTGGATCTTTCATTAAAATACTCTACATCATCAACTTTCCATGTCAAACCTCTCCATCTATATGGTAATCCAAATGCTCCAGCTCCCGGATCATTGCGAAAATCCATTTTTGTGCCTTCAAAATGATCACCCATGAATGCAATCATGTTTTTGAGACTAATCTTCCTGTCAGGCTTGATGAATAATGGCATCCTGTTTTTTAGGTCAAAGCCCATAGCATAAGATTCGTACTTGTCCATATCACTATTGACTTGTCTGAACATTGACCATACTCTTGATTCACAAAATCTAGCACCTCCAAAATCAACCGGTGCGTATACATCTGAAAAGCTAAAATCTTTTTTTCTTCCTTTGTAAAATCCATGTTGCATAGCAAAATCAATTACATCCGCTGCATAAACAGTATTGACCTTCGGGTCAAAAATTTTATCCAGTTCATCCGATGAAATACCCCCGTTTTTATACTTTAAAGGAAATTTCTGTATTCTTGCCTGATTTGCATGTGCACTTATATATCCATCAGGAATGAGCCTTGCTACCCATAGTGCCCCTTTACCAAATTCACCTTTACCAACCATTTCCATCACCCAAACTTCATTTTTATCCATTATTGAAAAAGATTCCCCATGACTTGCATAGCCGTATTCTGCCAATAATTCAGCGATTATTTTAACCGCTTCTCTTGCACTTTTTGATCTTTGAAGAGCAATGTACATAAGACTACCATAATCTATAATTGCATCTTTTTGGTGATGTAACTCTTTGAGCCCTCCAAAAGTGGTTTCGCCAATAGCCACTTGGTATTCATTCATATTTCCCACGACATTGTACGTTTCGAGTACCTGTTTGATTTTTCCAAGATATTTGCCAGAGTCCCAATCATAGATATCAAGCATAGTGCCCTCAGGATATGTTGCAGCAGGCCAATGATACAATTCACCATAAAGCGTGTGTGAATCCGCATTGTAAGATATCATTGTTGATCCATCATGGGATGCTCCTTTTGTGATTAAAAAATTTGTACAAGCCTGTGAAACAGAATAAGTAAAAAGTATTGATAAAGCTATAATTAATCTATTCATCTTAAATTTTGTTGTTGTTTTTTTGAATAACCGTGTAAAATATAAATAAATGTTGAAATGCAGGTAATAATTTGGTTAAAATATTATCACAATAAAACTAATGCCTGCATAATACCAATTATAATAAGATGACAATTATCTACTCATACCTAATCAATGGATTTTCATTATCAGTCGTGATTGACTTACAAGTTGTAAAAAAATTCTTATTTGAGAAAGTGGTGCTAAACTAAACTATGTCTATAAAGTGTTTGATTTTAAGTAGTTTCTATAGTAACAATTTCAACTATAAATTCCTAGTGAATATTTTTAAATGGCTGAAATTTTATTTACATTTGTGTTTCAAAAAATAATTTATGTCATCAACCAAAAAAACATTCTGCCCTGAGAAATTAAATATTGTATTATCTACTATTCCTAGTATTTATTTTTCCCCTGAAAGTAATAAAGGGAAATCGACTACAGACATGATATTCAATGCGAGTGTTGAAAAGTTATTTAAAAAATATTCAAATAGATACAACCAATTAATTAATAAAAACAACAATGGGGATAATGGTAATGGACAAACACGTGATGATCAAAATAATTTGTATTTTAAAGTGTTAAGATATCATATTTTTGGATCTTATGATATCGCATATATTACTTTAGCAGAATCTGATAAATTTGCTCAGACTATTTTTGCACCGTTTAATAACATACAGGGCATGTATGAATCTTCATATCAAATAATGTCAGGTATTACGTATCCAATTAATGCAGATTTTAACTTGAGTAAATGCTTTCGTAATTTAATTGATCGTACCTCAAAAAATTCTAGTAACGTAAAATCTAATAATGGAAAATCAGGCATTGACGAAGCATCTGTCTTTGTTACAGGAAAATATAAGTTTTGTATGATTACAAACCTTAAAATAAATCCTTGGCATTTGATTTGGGGAAATATGGATCATTTTGAAAAAATTGAGCATAAAATAAAAGAAATAATTTATAGGTGCTTTATTAAGGAAGATTGCAACTCTGCCGATTCTATTGAAGATAAATCTATCAACCAGTTTATATTAACTAGATCATTCTCTTGGAATGACCTTATACTTACCAGCTTCAATAATGATACTAATAAATTATTGAATTTAGTTTTACGTTTGAGGAGACTTAAACTTAAAGATTTATATGATGAGTCAACACTAAATACAATTATTGATACTTATAATAATCTAAATAATAATTTAATTGAAATTACTAATGAAGCAATAAAAAATAGTCATATTTTTGTGGAAACCCAGTCATATTTTGGTATAGAATATGATTATTTTAAAAATGGAAAGATTCAAAATGACGACAGTTTGCTTACACAAATA
>JALSPK010000062.1 GCA_026986005.1 Saprospiraceae bacterium | reverse complement strand
AAGCTTAAAAATATATTGAATCAATCTGTTCGGCGTACTATTAAGTTTAAAAACAATGAATATGTTTATAATTCTTACAAATCAGGAATTTCCTATTCGTTTGGTTTAAATTATGATTTGTATTGATAATATAAATTTAGAACAACTGACCTCATACAAACAATAGATTTAATAATTGTTTGAAAATAAGGTAAATAATTGATTTTATACTTTTTTATATGTGAATTAAGAATGCTCCTTTTGAAAAATAATAAATAAAAAGACAAAAGGAAATTTAAGAGATTTTCTGCTGATTTCGCCGAGATTAGTAGAAATGGGGAGTTAGAGGATAACGTAAAAAACAAAAATTTGGATATTTTACGGTTACCTTAATTCACAATGGTTCAGTTGTTCTGAAATTATAGTTTCAATTCATTTGTGTCTTTTTGTGGACAAAATAGTTGACTTTACGATTAGTCTAATACGAAATAATTCTAAATTAAAATTTCATAGTGATATATTTGATGAATATATAATTGTATTTTACTATCTTTATCGCTTGATTTTTTAAGAATAAATTTATAGTATGGGAGATGTTTACATTTTGATGCTAGTAGCTCTTGGTGTGCTTGCTGTTATGGATCTCGTCGTTGGTGTGAGTAACGATGCAGTTAATTTTTTGAATTCAGCAATAGGCTCAAAGGTTATTTCAATGCGCAATATTATGATTATTGCAAGTCTTGGAGTTTTTGTTGGAGCAGTGACTTCAAGTGGTATGATGGAGGTTGCACGTAAAGGTATTTTTGTTCCGGAGTATTTTTACTTTAACGAGATCATGTATATTTTTATGGCTGTGATGATTACTGATATCATCCTTTTGGATACATTTAATAGTTTTGGGATGCCAACTTCGACTACAGTGTCCATTGTTTTTGAATTGTTAGGAGCAGCGGTAGCTATGGCGTTTATTAAAATATCAGCTAATGAAACTGAGACTGTTTCAGATATTTGGAAGTACATAAACCATGAAAAAGCACTCTTGATTATATTTGGTATATTGCTTTCTGTTGTGGTTGCTTTTTCCGTTGGTGCTATTGTACAATGGATATCGAGATTGATTTTTTCTTTTGAGTTTCATAAAAGATCTAGTTTTGTTACATCTTTGTTTGGTGGTTTTGCTATAACGGCAATAACTTATTTCATTTTTATTAAAGGATTGAAGGGGACACCTTTTTACAAAGACATAAAGTATTTGGTAGAGGGGAATACGCTTCAGATTATGGCTGTTTCTTTTATATTATGGACAATGATATCACAAGCATTGATTAGTTTTTTTAAATTAAATATTTTTATATTTATTGTTGGAATCGGGACCTTTTCTATCGCATTAGCTTTTGCAGGAAATGATTTAGTAAATTTTATAGGCGTACCGATTGCTGCTTTAAACTCTTATGATGCATGGCATGCCTCAGGCCTTCCTGCAAACGAATTTTCAATGGGTGTGCTAGGGAAAAAAGTACCATCAAGTACATTGTTATTGTTAATGGCAGGTGCTGTAATGGTCTTGACCTTGTGGTTTTCTAAAAAAGCTAGAACCGTGATAGAGACAGGCATTAATTTGTCGAGTCAAAATGAAGCTAAAGAAAAATTTGAGCCAAATATGATGTCTCGATTTATTGTAAGACTGGGGATTGGGATTAATACTTTATTGACTAAAATTGTCCCTGCTAAGACTGTAGATTGGATTGGATCACGCTTTGAAACACCAAGTATTGCATTGCCAATGAATAAAACATATGATCTGCCTGCATTTGACCTTATCAGGGCATCAATAAATTTAATTATTGCTTCTGTTTTAATCTCGATAGGAACATCTTTTAAACTTCCATTGTCGACTACATATGTTACATTCATGGTTGCTATGGGTACTTCGTTGGCAGATAGGGCATGGGGAAGAGAAAGTGCTGTGTATAGAGTTGCCGGAGTGTTAAATATTATTGGAGGATGGTTTTTTACCGCTTTTTCTGCTTTTATTGGGGCTGCTACAGTGCTTTATTTTATTCATTTGGGAGGTTCTGTTGTTGTTGCAATACTTTTGCTGTTAGCATTTTTATTGATTGCCAAGAGTTATATAAAGTACGCAAAATCAGAGAAAGAGAAGAAGTTGGTTCGAAAAAGGAAAAAAGCTGAATTATTGACAATAGGGGAGGTGATAGAAGAAAGTTCTGATCATATTTCCAAAGTGGTGAAAAGAGTAAATAAATTGTATTCAAATGTAGTCAAGGATTTATCAAATCACGATTTGGATAAGCTAAAAAAGACTGATAAACACGTAAAAAAATTGAATAGTGAAGTATATGAATTGAAAGAAGAAGTTTTTGATTTTATCAAGTCTTTGGATGATAGTTCTGTAGAAGCAAGTAGAGTTTATATACTGATTTTGGGTTACTTGCAGGATATATCACAATCCATCAGGTATATTTCCAATTCCAGTTACAAGCATGTCAATAATAATCACAAAGACCTTAAAAAAGGGCAAAAAGACGATTTGACGGTAATTGACAATGATTTAGAAGCTCTGTTAGGAGATATAGAAGATACATTTAAAAATAGAAACTTTAATAATATTGTCAATATTCTAGCGGAAAAGCAAAAATTATTTGAACATGTCTCAGAATCAATAGATAGACAGGTAAAACGAATAAGAACTGAAGAATCAAGTAAAAAGAATACCACGCTGTATTTTGGTATTTTAGTAGAGACTAAAGATTTGATTTCATCAATTATGAATTTATTGGAACTGTATCAGGATTTTGATTTACAAGTAAAAAGAAATAAAATCTAAAGTAGAGAATCAATTTCATATTTGCATTGTTAGATTATAGTGTCAGTCTATAAAGTGTTTTTTTTAACAAGATTACTATTAAATTTCAATAACTTTATAGACAGGCACTATTTTAATACAAATGCAGGATCTTAAATTAAAAAATATTATGAGTTTATTAAGTAAATATGCAGAGCTACTTGTCAATTATTGTGTGGAAGTAGAACAAGGAGATAATCTTTTTATCAGTAGTACTACCTTAGCGGAATCTCTTATAAAGGAAATTTATAGGGAGGCAATTAAGAAAGGTGCTAATGTTGAGATTAGTATGGCTTTTCAGGAGAAAAATCGGATTTTTTATAAAAATGCCTCAGATGCACAATTAGGTCATGTGTCTCCATTGTATAAAAAAGCAATGGAGGAGTTTGATTGTTTTATCAATATAATGGCACCATTCAATCTAAACGAAATTCGAAATTCTGATGGTGATAAAATTAAAAAACATCGTCGGGCAGTAGCTCCGATATTGAAAACTTATTTTGAACGAACAGCTACCAGAGATTTAAAAAGAAATACCTGTCTATTTCCTACACAAGCAAGTGCTCAGGAAGCAGGAATGTCATTAGAGGAATATGAAAATTTTGTGTACAATGCTTGTCGCCTGTATGATGACAATCCTGCCGAAAGTTGGAGAGAAGTTGGCCGATTCCAACAGAGGATTGTTGATTTTTTAAATCAAAGAACAAATTTTACTTATAAAGGAGATGGCTTTGAGATCAGTTTTAATACTAAAGGAAGGAAGTGGATAAACTCTGATGGAAAAACAAATATGCCCTCAGGTGAAGTGTATACTTCCCCTGTTGAAAATAGTGTAAATGGTAAAGTCCATTTCTCATATCCCGGTATTTATATGGGAAATGAAGTTGAAGGCGTTACTCTTTGGGTAAAGGATGGATATATTGAAAAATGGGAGGCTGATAAAGGGAAAGAATTCTTGGATAGTATATTTGCATTAAAAGGGGCACGAAGATTTGGAGAAGCAGCTATTGGGACAAATCTTAATATTGATAAAATAACTAAAAACATCCTCTTTGATGAAAAAATGGGAGGTTCAATACATATGGCGATTGGACAATCTTATTTGCAATGCGGAGGAAAGAATGAATCTTCAATTCACTGGGATATGATAACCGATATGAAAAAACAAGGGAAAATTTTTGCAGATGGTGAATTGGTGTATGAAAATGGTGTATTTTTAATTTAAACTTTTTGTTGTAAAAAATCAGTAGACCTAAGTCTCCTAGCAGAGCCAAAAGTGTAATTAGTATCTGTCCATAAAGTCATCAAAATTTAAAAATAATCTTTTTGCGATATTATGTAACTACACAGATAGAATCTTTCTGGCTGAAAAAAGTTCTTTTTGCATTGAAATTTATCAATATTTCTTGAAATAGCGCCACTATTCCTTCAAAATATATGATTCTTTTATACCAAACCTCTATCAAGAGGGTGAAATAGAAAAAGAATTATTTTTTACGAATATACATATCTTTGCACTTGCGCGATATACTTGGCAAGCTTAACCAATTGTACACTATATCCCCATTCATTATCGTACCATAAATACACGGTAATACTTCTGCCGTCTTTTGATACTTTGGTCGAAGGAGAATCGACTACTGATGTTGTAATCATCCCTATTGCATCTGATGAGACATATTCGTCTGATTCTGAAAAATGAATTTGATCTACCAAATCGCCATGCAGAGAAGCCTCTTTCATTGCTGAATTCAATTGATTTAAAGTAGTAGCTTTATTTATGGTCAGATTCAAAATTGCAAGGGAAACATTTGGTGTGGGTACTCGTACCGCATTACCTGTTAATATTCCTTCAAGCTCGGGTATTACTTTTGCCACAGCGCTAGCAGCACCTGTAGTAGTCAATACCATATTGGTAGCTGCACCTTTTCCCCTTCTAGGCTTTTTATGAAAATTATCCAAAAGATTTTGGTCATTTGTATATGAATGTATTGACTCAATATGTCCTTTTGCAACACCATATTTATCATTTATAACCTTTATTACAGGCACAATAGCATTAGTAGTACAAGATGCTGCGCTAAATACATTAATCACATCTACATTCACAGTTTTATGATTTACTCCGTAAACTATATTGGGGATATCTTTACCCGGAGCACTCAACAATACTTTGGAAATACCGGGTCTTAGATGATTGCTCAATCCTTTTTTATCTCTCCACATTCCGGTATTATCAATCAACAAGGCATTATTGATACCGTATTCCGTATAATCTATTTCTTCAGGACTATTAGCAAAAATAAATTTTACCCGATTTCCATTCAACAATAATTCGTCTGTTTCAGTCAATATTTCCATCGACCCTTGAAAATCTCCATGTACCGAATCTGCTCTCAATAAATTGGCTCTTTTGGTTATTTCTTTAGCTTTATCTCCCATTTTTGGTCTTATGACTATTGCTTTAAGTCTTAGCTGTTCACCTCTACCGGTTTGATAAATAATCTCACGAGCCACTATCCGACCGATTCTACCAAAACCATATAGGACTACATCTTTTGAGCCTTTTCCTTTTTCATTCACCTTAATATAGCTGCTCAGTCTGAATCTTACAAATTCATCAATATCTTTGTAGTTATCTTGTTCATCTATCCAGTGAGTGGCGAGATGTCCCAGATCAATTTTTACAGGAGCTATGTCTTTTATTTGTTCAATAGCTTTTGCCAATTGTAAACTCAAATCTACTGTAATAGATTTTTGAATATAGTTTTTACTGTGAAGATGATTGTGAATTATCTTACTGGGTCTTGTGTCATAGATAGGTTTTCTGAATAATACAAGATCAATACTTCTATCCAATCTCATGTCCATTGAAACCTTTAATAATTCTATTGCTTTCTTTTCTTTTTCACGCCACTTATTCAAACTCTCATTAGACTGTTTAATCAATTTTGTTTTAGCCATGTTATTTTATTTTTAAGTGTTAAAAAGTGTGTTTATCTTAAATTTATATAAAGAAAATGATATAAAAAGGGAATATTTATTTTCATTGTTATGATTGCATTTTAGCATTACTCCACAAATGTATAAAATCATTTGAAAGATTCTAAATTTAAGTTCTTTTATCTTATTTGCAATTTGTATTGTATTTATTTATGTACGCGTCAAGAACAGAACAACTGCCTCCTCCAAAGGAGAAATTAATACCGGCAAGAGCCAGGGATACCTTTGCCTTGGAGCTTGGTGAATTTTTCAGGTATGCGAGGAAGGAAATCAATCCACTACTTCAAAGTACTGAAATAGGGTGGGATGATGCACCTCCTTTTGCATTACGGGAGTCTTTTTTGGTAGAGGTATAGTGTTTTATAGACAGACGCTAAATAAAAAGACGCTTGTCTGGGGAAAGACAAGCGCCATAAACAAAACGAAAAACCAACTTTTACTATAAACTCTGCTTTAATTTAACTTTTAAAGTACGATATTTATTGTCTCTTAATACCTTTAATTTTAATATATCTCCAATCTTAACAAAATTTAACACTTTTCTTAAATCTTCAAATGTTTTAATGTCAGAATCATTAGCTCTTACAATAATATCCCCAGGCAATACTCCACCAAATTCTGCGGAACTACCTGTCTGAACTTCATCAACATAAACGCCAAAATCAATTTTTAAGTTCATGTCTTTTTGTATTTGTTTGTTAATTGTCGCAGCGGAGACACCAAGTGAAATTTTTGAGTTTAAATCTGATCCTTTTTGTATTATTTGATCTGTAACTTTTTTCATAAGATTACTGGGTATTGCGAAAGAGTATCCTGCGTATGAACCCGTAGGTGTAGCAATAGCAGATGTGATACCCAATAGTCTGCCTTCAGAGTCTATAAGAGCTCCTCCACTATTGCCCGGATTAACGGCAGCGTCTGTTTGAATAAACTCTTCCAATGCATGTTCATCTTTTATTATGTTTATATTTCGTGCTTTTGCACTTATAATGCCTGCAGTCACAGATGAAGTAAGATAATCAAAGGGATTGCCAATAGCCATAACCCATTCACCCACTTTAGCTTTGTCCGAATTTGCTATATCTAACACAGGAAGATTGTTTTCTTCGATTTTAATAACAGCTAAGTCAGTAGATGGATCTGTTCCTATTTTTTTTGCCTTATACTCTCTCTTGTTTGAAAGAGTAACGATTAAATCATCAGCAAAATCGACAACATGATTGTTGGTAACGATATAACCGTCTTTGGATATTATTACTCCTGATCCACCACCTTTCATACGGTAAAATTGTCGGTTGTATCCAAAGTCAAAAAGGTCATTAAGTGAGTAATCAAATTGCCTTTGTCTTCCTTGCTTATATCTTCTTTTTGCTTTGCTTTCACTTTCTTCCGCTCTTATATGTACTACTGCTTTAGTGCCCAAACTAGCTGCTTTGGTAAAGTTAAAAGGCATAGATTCCGGCGAATACCCGACTTGTTTTACTTGATGATTATTGTTTGCCGGTACATATTGTTTCTCATTTAGCAATAATTTGTTTCCTGCTACTGCAATTATCCCCCCAATTACTCCTGCTAGGATAATTGACAAAAAATATTTTTTATTTTCCATTGGTTTAATATTTAATTTAATAATCTAATCTAATTTGAAATTTCTAAAGAATAATTTTAAGATTTGCGATAAATACCGCACAGATAACCTTAACGAAAATGTGGATAAAAAATGCACCGTAAACGTGGCTTTTTAACAATACTTTAACGTTTATAGACACTATCTAGTGTCTGTCCATAAAGTCATCAAAATTTAAAAATAATCTTTTTGCGATATTTTCACTTTATTCAAATTACTGATGCTATGGCATCACTAATCCTCAGAAAGGCAAAAATCTCATCAAAAATCTTTATATAGCCTTAGCTATGGAAATGATTTTTGAAACAGAAAAAGTAAAAAATAAACTTTTTATAATCAGTGTCTTGATAGCGGTTTGGTATAAAATAGCGTCGGTTGATGCACCTCCTGTAGGAGGCTAAGAGGTTGTATAGCCAAAATTCGTTAGAACTGAATAGCCCTGAGGGCAGCGTTGCAATTAAACCTGAAGGGGATATTATAAAATCTTATGATGGCTTAATACAACCGTCACTTGTAAGTTTAGTTGGTCATTTATTTTTCTAAAAGATATGTTTGCATGTTTTCTAATGAATGGTTTTGTAAATATGTAAGCACTTATAGTGCCAATTATCGCTCCCCCCAATACATCCCAATAATCATGTTTATTAGCGTTGATTCTTGTCCATCCAACATACGATGCTGTAATATATGCAGGTATTCCAACTTTCCAACCATATCTCTTTTGCAAAAAAGCAGCTCCGGTAAAAGCGCTCATCGTATGACCGGAAGGAAAGCTCAAACTGCCTCCATTCGGTCTTTTTTTATTAATAATATATTTCAAACTGTATGTTGTTATCATTGCGACTCCTATTGACTTTGCGAATTGTATTGAACCATCACAATTGTCATTGTTGAGCACTAATGTTGAGGTAAAAGCTGAAGCAGGAATAAATATACTTAGTATATCCCCAGATAGTTCGAAGTTAGATTTTTGAGAATACAGATTGCAATTTGTAAAAGTGAACATAAATATAAGAGCGATGAGGAAAGAATTTTTCATTATTGATATTTTTTAAAAAAAAGCCTATTTTAGAAAAAGGCGAGTTGACAATTATTGTAGGAACGATACATATGAAAATATAAAAGATTCAAACATATCTTATCGTCCACTATTCCGGAGAAGTCCAGTCTTTATCTCTTTAATTTTGATAATTCTTCTTTTTGAGATTTAATCAAGTCTTCAAGTTTATTGATTTTTTTCTTTAAATATTTAATTTCCTCATCTTTTAATTCAATTTCTTTTTGAAATGAATTGCTATTTGTATTATCAAGGTTAATTTTTTTTGTTTTTTCAGAATTAGTTGAACCACCTGATTTAAAAATCTCTATACTCTTTAATTTAGCAAAAGGATCAACACCATTGTAGTAGCTGGCACCGATATACGATAGTGGAGCAGCGATAATAAAAAAGATAAAAAATTTAGCACAGCCTGTCATTTTGTATTTTTGAGCCATTGTGAATATTTTAGAAAAATAATGTTAAACAAATAAACTTACTACAAATACTAAATGTGTAAATTAAAAATAAGTTCAAAAGTAGCTTATATTTATAAAATAATTTATTATTTTTATATAATGCTCCGATTTTTATCGACGAGTGTGATGAAATCCTAATCAAATTTGCATATAATGATTATAAGAAAGCTTTATGAGCAATGAATGTGCTAGTATTTTTATTTAAAAAATCTTGAATATATTTTGGTAATGAGAATAAATCATGCATAATAGCCCAATAAATCATTTTATTTCCGTGATTTCCGCATTAAAAAAATCATTTTGGCTAAGATTAAGCCTGCCTATTTGCGATGAACTTATAATAATAATTCATATTTATTTTTGACTATTTTATATCAATAATTGGTATCAATTATAAAAAAAAAAGATACTTTTGTCATTACAAGGGGGTAAAACTTGTGCAAATAAACCGATAATTCGATAAAAATTATAAATATTATTGAAATTCTTTTGATTATATTTAAAAATAAACATACCTTTGCAATTCTTTTTGGGAAAGGGGGCGTCTTTTCCTGTTTAAGAGTGAAATATTTTATTTAAATCAACAAGAAAAATTTGATTATGCCAACAATTAATCAATTAGTTAGAAAAGGAAGGAAGCAGATAATTTTAAAAAGTAAATCAAAAGCCTTGCAAGGTAATCCTCAAAGAAGAGGTGTTTGTACAAGAGTATATACTACTACTCCAAAGAAACCTAATTCAGCTTTGAGAAAAGTTACAAAGGTTAGATTAACCAACGGGATGGAGATTATTGCATATATTCCGGGTGAAGGGCACAATCTTCAAGAACACTCTATTGTATTGGTGAGAGGAGGTAGGGTTAAAGATTTGCCTGGTGTAAGATATACTATCATAAGAGGAGCTTTGGATACTGCCGGTGTTGCTGATAGAACGCAATCAAGATCTAAATACGGAACAAAAAGACCTAAAAAATAAACCTGTCCTGTGAAAAGTAAATAGGATAAAAATTTTATAATATTATGAGAAAAAGAAAACCAAAAAAGCGTCTGATAATACCTGATCCAAGATATGGTGATATAATGGTTACTCAATTTGTAAACAATCTTATGTTGAACGGTAAAAAAGCTGTTGCTTACAGATTGTTTTACGATGCAATGGATATAATTGCAGAAAAAACAGAAGAAAATCCACATGAAGTATGGAAAAAAGCGCTCACTAATGCTACTCCTCAGGTTGAGGTAAGAAGTAAGCGTATAGGTGGAGCTACATTTCAGATACCGACAGAGATTTACCAAGCAAGGAAAACTTCAAACGGTATGAAGTGGTTGATTAAATTTGCTCGTGCAAGGAGTGGTAAAGGAATGGCTGACAAATTGTCTGCTGAATTAATCGCCGCTAGTAAAGGAGAAGGTGGAGCAGTAAAGAAGAAAGAAGATACGCACAGAATGGCTGAAGCTAACCGTGCTTTCGCACATTTTAAAGCATAAGATAATATTTAATAAAAGATGGCAAGAAATTTAAGTTTAACTAGAAATATTGGTATCGCTGCGCATATTGATGCAGGGAAAACTACCACGACAGAAAGAGTTTTGTTCTATACAGGGCTTAGTCATAAAATTGGTGAGGTACATGATGGTGCAGCTACAATGGACTGGATGGAGCAAGAGCAAGAAAGGGGTATTACAATTACTTCCGCTGCTACTAGAACACAATGGCCTTGGGGTGGGAATGAATACACTATCAATATAATAGATACTCCCGGACACGTAGATTTCACTGTTGAGGTAGAACGTTCTTTGAGAGTTTTGGATGGTACTGTGGCACTTTTTTGTGCAGTTTCTGGTGTAGAGCCTCAGTCAGAAACAGTTTGGCGTCAAGCAGATAAGTACAAAGTTCCGCGTATTGGTTTTGTCAACAAAATGGATAGAACCGGAGCTGATTTTTTTAGAGTAGTCGAAGATGTAAGAGAAAAGTTGGGAGCCAATGCTATCCCATTACAAGTGCCAATTGGATCTGAGGATGATTTCAGAGGTGTAGTGGATTTGATTACAAACGAAGCTATCGTTTGGAATGAAGATGATATGGGTATGACCTATAAAACTATTGATATTCCTGAAGATTTAGTTGATGTAGTAGAGGAAGAGAGAACAAGGATGATAGAAGCTTTGGCTGAAGTTGATGACCATCTATTGGAGAAATACTTTGAAGACCCTGATAGTATCACTGAGGCTGAATTGATTAAGGTTATTAGAGAAGCTACTGTTGGAATGGTGATTACGCCTATTATGTGTGGTTCGGCATTTAAAAACAAAGGAGTTCAGGCTTTGTTGGATGCGGTATGCGCATTTTTGCCATCTCCATTAGATAAGGATGTTATTGAGGGAATTAATCCTAAAACAGAGGAAATAGAATATAGAAAACCTGATGTCAATGACCATTTTTCTGCTTTGGCTTTTAAAATTGCTACTGATCCGTATGTAGGTCGATTGACTTTTCTAAGAGCCTATTCAGGTAAATTAGATGCAGGGTCTTATGTATTAAACACGAGATCAGGTAAGAAAGAAAGAATTTCACGACTATATCAAATGCATTCAAATAAACAGAATCCAATTGAATTTGTGGAAGCTGGAGATATCGCAGCCGGTGTTGGATTTAAAGATATAAGGACAGGTG
The DNA here is from genome assembly GCA_026986005.1 of Saprospiraceae bacterium. Taxonomy (GTDB): domain Bacteria; phylum Bacteroidota; class Bacteroidia; order Chitinophagales; family Saprospiraceae; genus JADJGA01. Next base: position 34,643 of record JALSPK010000062.1, on the reverse strand, counting down.
ATACTTTGACTGACGAGAAGCATCCTATTGTTTTTGAAACAATGACATTTCCTGATCCTGTTATTAGCATTGCTATTGAACCCAAAGGACAAAAAGACTTAGATAAATTGGGAATGGCATTAAATAAACTGTCAGAAGAAGATCCTACTTTTAAAGTTGCTTATGATGAGAATACAAATCAGACTATTATAAGTGGAATGGGAGAATTGCACCTTGAGATACTTGTTGATCGATTGAAAAGGGAATTTGGTGTTGAATGCAACCAAGGGCAACCTCAGGTGAATTATAAAGAGGCCCTTACTGTGACAGTAGACCATACAGAGAAATTAAAGAAACAATCAGGGGGTTCCGGTCTTTTCGCACAAGTTGCATTTGAAATTGGACCTGCTGACCAAGAATTTTTGGACAGCGATGAGTTTAAAGACGGTAAAGTGAAGATGCAATTTGTAAACGACATCTTTGGAGGATCGATTCCAAAGGAATTGGTTGGGCCTACTCAAAAGGGATTTGAGTCGATGATGAATAACGGAATATTAGCAGGGTATTCAATGGATAGTATGAAAGTTAGGATTTATGATGGACGTACTCACCCTGTAGATTCAAAACCAATAGCATTTGAGTTGTGTGCTAAAGAAGGATTCAGATCAGCTGCACCAAAAGCAAAGCCGATAATATTGGAGCCAATCATGAAACTTGAGATAGTTACTCCTGAAGAATACGTAGGAAGTGTGATTGGAGATCTTAATAGAAGAAGAGGTATTCCAAAGAGTCAGGATGTAGGAGCAGGTGGAGTTGTTGTCGTCAAAGGCGATGTGCCATTGTCAGAGATGTTTGGCTATGTTACTCAACTTAGAACATTGACTTCCGGTAGAGCTAGTAGCACTATGGAGTTTTCACATTATTCTGCATTACCGGCAAATATTGCCAAAGAAGTGATTGAAGAAGCAAGAGGATAAAATAATTATTAAAAAATAAATAAAATCCTTGTTTTTTTAAAATATAGTTGTACCTTTGCAGCTCGTTTTGAAGAAATGAGATTTAAATTAGGGTTATGAATCAAAAAATTAGGATAAAACTTCGTTCATACGACCACAATTTAGTGGACAAATCAACGGAGAAAATAGTAAAAGCTGTTCGCAATAGCGGTGCAGTTGTAATGGGTCCGATTCCGCTGCCGACGAAGAGAGAAGTATTTACTGTGTTGAAATCACCACATGTCAATAAAAAAGCTCGCGAGCAGTTTCAATTGAGAACCCACAAACGTTTAATTGAAATATATACTCCAACTCCGCGAACAGTAGATGCTTTGTCGAAGTTAGAATTGCCGAGCGGAGTGGATATTCAAGTTAAATTAACTTAAATTAACTTAAAAAGTGTAGAAGCTTTTAGTATTCTATAAAATATTTTTTTATAGAGTTTAAATGTAGAGGCTTAGTCTGCACCTAAAATTTTAGTCATGAACGGAATAATTGGGAAAAAAGTCGGAATGACCAGTATATTTGATGAGAATGGTAAGATGATTGCCGTTACTGTCATTGAGGCCGAACCAAACGTTGTAACTCAAGTAAAAATTGAGGATACAGATAATTATAATGCTTTGCAACTTGGTGTTGATAAAGCAAAAGTTAAGAATACAACTAAACCTTTATTAGGGCATTTTAAAAATGCCAAAACAGATCCTTTAAGAAAGCTCATAGAATTCAGAGATTTTGAGATTAATAAAAATCTTGGAGATACGATATCTATGGATGAAATTTTCCAAGAAGGAGATATTGTAAATGCAATAGGAATTTCTAAAGGAAAGGGATTTCAGGGAGTTGTTAAAAGGCATGGTTTTCACGGTGTAGGTGATATGACACACGGTCAAAAAGATAGACAAAGAGCACCTGGTTCAATCGGTGCGGCATCTTATCCGGCTAGAGTCTTTAAAGGTATGAGGATGGGTGGACAAACCGGTAATAAAAGAATAAAGATGGAGAATTTGAAAGTGGTGAAAATGCTACCGGAAAAGAATCTTATATTGATTAGTGGTGCAGTACCCGGTCATAAAGGGGCTTATGTCATAATTGAAAAATAATTGAACTGATATTAATTCAGTAGAAAAGTATTATATTTAGGTATAGTATTTGAATATAAAATATTTAAGAGATGAAAATAAATATTGTTGATACAAACGGAAAAGAAAACGGAAGGTCTATCGAACTTCCTGATTCATTGTTTGGTATTGAGCCAAATGAACACGTTATGTATTTGGCTGTAAAACAGTACTTAGCTAATCAAAGACAAGGAACTCATAGTTCTAGAGATAGAGGTGAGATTAGAGGGTCTACTAGGAAGATTAAAAGACAAAAGGGTACAGGTACTGCAAGAGCAGGATCCATTAAGAGTCCTGTCTTTAGAGGTGGAGGAAGAATATTTGGACCTAAACCTAGAAATTATAGCTTGAAACTTAATAAAAAAGTGAAAAGTTTGGCTAGAGCTTCTGCGTTGTCAGTGAAAGCTAAAACTGATTCGATAATAGTAGTTGAGGACTTTTCTTTCGATAAACCTAAAACTAAGGAGTACAGCAATGTATTAAGCAATTTAGGTATCTTAAATAAAAAAGTATTGCATTTGGTTGGAGAAAGTGATAAGACACTATTGCTTTCCAATAGAAATTTACCAAAAGCACAGATGAAAGAAGTAAGGCAATTGACTACCTATGAAATACTGCATGCTGATAAGTTAGTATTTTTTGAAAGTGCAATTGAAAAAATAAAAGAAATTTTCTAAAAGATTAATTATGCAAGTTTTATTAAAACCAGTAATTACTGAGAAAGCGGAAACTTTAGCTGAAGAAATGAATAAATTCACTTTTGTGGTTGCAAAAGAAGCTAATAAAATTCAAATTAAAAACGCTGTGGAAGCTCTTTATAGTGTGAATGTAACAGATGTTAATACTGTACGGATGCCGGGCAAAATCAAAGTTAGAGGAACGAGATCCGGTTATCAAGTTGGTAAAAAATCATCATTTAAAAAAGCAATTATCTCTGTCGAAGAAGGAGAGAGCATTGATATCTACGGAAATGTATAATTAGTTTGTAGTAGTTAAAATAATCTAAGATGGCAATTAAGAAATATAATCCGGTAACTCCGGGAATGAGATTTAGAACAGGACTTGATTATTCGGATCTTTCTGAGAATAATCCTGAAAAATCTCTTACAAAAAAGCATAAGAAGACAGGAGGTCGTAATAGCTCTGGTCGTATGACTATGAGGCAAAAAGGTGGTGGTCACAAAAGAAAATACAGAGTTATAGATTTTAAAAGAGATAAGGAAGGGATTCCTGCTATAGTAAAATCTATTGAGTATGACCCAAATAGAACTGCCCATATTGCTCTTCTATTTTATGCTGATGGTGAGAAGAGATATATTATTGCACCCAAAGGTTTGAAAATTGGTGATAATATTGTCTCTGGTAAAGGTGCTACTCCTGATGTTGGAAATGCATTGTATCTTAGTGAAGTGCCTTTAGGTACGACAATACATGCCATCGAGATGAGCCCGGGTAGAGGTGCTGCTATCGCTAGAAGTGCCGGTACCAATGGTGTATTGGTAGGTAGAGAAGGTAAATTTGCAATTGTCAAAATGCCATCAGGAGAAATCAGGAAAATCCTTTTGACTTGTAAAGCTACGATTGGCAATACATCCAATGGTGACCATTTCTTAGTAGTCTCAGGTAAAGCCGGTCGTACAAGATGGTTGGGAAGAAGACCAAGAGTAAGAGGTGTCGCTATGAATCCTGTAGATCACCCAATGGGTGGTGGTGAAGGAAGAGCTTCCGGAGGACATCCTAGATCGCGAACAGGTGTCTTTGCAAAAGGACAAAAGACTCGTAATCCAAAGAAGAGTTCAAGTAAACTTATAATTTCTAAAAGGAAAAAATAAAAATTGAATGGCTAGATCAATAAAAAAAGGACCATATGTCTATCACAAACTTTTAAAGAAAGTAGATAAGGCAAAAGAAAGTACCAGGAAATCTGTTATTAAAACGTATTCAAGATCATCAATGGTGATTCCTGATATGGTTGGATTAACAATTGCCGTACATAATGGAAGAACTTTTGTACCAGTATTTTTGACCGAGAACATGGTTGGTCATAAATTGGGTGAATTTTCTCCTACGCGTACATTTAGAGGACATTCAGGTAATAGAAAATAATTAGAAATAATAGAATAATATTATAGATATGGAAGCTGTTGCAAAATTAAAAAATTGTCCGATGTCTCCTCGTAAAATGAGGATGGTAGCGGATGCTGTAAGAGGAAAAAAAGTAGAGGAGGCTCTGAATATATTGAAGTTTAATAAAAGAGAAGGATCGAGATGGTTGGAAAAAGTACTAATGTCTGCAATTGCAAACTGGGAGTATAAAACCGATATGTCTAAAAGTGCTGATGAATATAAACTTGTAATAAAAGAAATATTCGTAGATGGCGGTACTAGTTTGAAGAGATTTAGACCTGCACCTCACGGTAGAGCGAATCCGATTAAGAAGAGAACAAATCACGTTACTCTTGTTGTGAAGAATACTGTGCCTTTTGCAGAAAATGAAAATGTTGATAATTAATAAATAAATTGTTATAATGGGTCAAAAGACAAATCCGATTGGTAACAGATTAGGAATAATCAGAGGTTGGGATTCCAACTGGTTTGGTGGAAAAGATTTTGCAACTAAATTAGTGCAAGATGTTGAAATTAGACAATACATAAGAGCTCGTATTTTTAAAGGAGGTATTGCTCGTATTATAATAGAGCGTACTTTGAAAAGAATTACGGTAACTATTCATACATCTCGTCCGGGAATTATAATTGGTAAAGGTGGTCAAGAAGTTGATAGATTAAAAGAAGAATTGAAAAAGTTGACTGGTGTAGATGTTCAAATTAATATTGTTGAAATCAGGAAACCTGAAATGGATGCTTATATTGTTGGTGAAAATGTAGCGAAACAATTGGAATCCAGAGTTAATTTTAGAAGAGCTGTAAAAATGGCAATTCAATCATCAATAAGAGCAGGTGCTTTAGGAATAAAAATAAGAGTATCCGGTAGATTGAATGGAGCTGAAATGGCACGATCTGAAGAATTTAAGGATGGTCGTATTCCTTTGCATACTTTTAGAGCAGATATTGATTATGCTTTGGTTGAAGCACAAACGATTTATGGAAAAATAGGTGTTAAAGTTTGGGTCTTCAAAGGAGAAGTTTTAGGTAAAAGAGATCTGTCTCCAAATATTGGAGCTCAAAAGAAAACAGGAAGACAAAGAGGAGGCAATAGAAGAGATAATAATAGAGGAGGAGGAAGAAGAAACGACAGAAATCAAAGAAATAGAGGTTAATTAAAGGTTTTTAAAATAAAAGGTGTACCTTTGCAAAACTTTTGAAAAAAAGAAAAATAATTAGAGATGTTACAACCAAAAAGAACAAAATATAGGAAGCAGCAGAAAGGGAAAAACAGACGTATAGCTATGCGAGGTCATACTATTGCTTTTGGTAGTTTCGGGATGAAAGCAATGGAGGGAGCATTCATTACTAGTAGACAGATTGAAGCTGCCAGGGTTGCGTTGACCAGATATATGAAAAGAGAAGGTAAAGTTTGGATTAGGATTTTTCCCGATAAACCTATTACTTCTAAACCTTTGGAAGTAAGAATGGGTAAAGGGAAAGGAGCTTTGGATCACTATATCGCAAGAGTACAACCCGGAAGAATAATGTTTGAAATAGACGGTGTCAGTTTAGAAAGAGCTCAAGAAGCTTTGAGATTGGGAGCACAGAAAATGCCTATAAAAACAAAGTTTGTTATTAGACCTGATTACGAGAAATAAAAAAATAGAAAAATGGCAACTAAAAAATATTTAGAAGTAATAGATCTATCTGATGAGGATTTGAGAAAAGAATTGAGTGAAGCAAAAGAAGACTTTGTGAAATTGAAATTTGATCATTCTGTAACCGGATTAGAAAATCCATTATCACTTAGGTCTTTGAGACGAGATATAGCTAGACTGAACACAGAGATTAGAAGAAGAGAGATCGTGGCTATGACAGAAGCAGAAATAGCTAAAAGAGATAGATTAAGATTGCGTAGAAAACTTAACAAATAAAAATTCATTTGAGTTATGAGTGAAAGAAAAAATCGTAAACAAAGAACAGGGGTTGTAGTAAGTGATAAGATGGAAAAGAGTATTACTGTTTTAGTTGAGAGAAAGCTTAAACATCCACTTTACGGAAAATTCGTTAAATTTAGTAAGAAATTTATGGCTCACGATGAAGCTAACGAATGCAAAGAGGGGGATAAAGTAAAAATTATGGAAACTAGACCATTGAGTAAGAAAAAAAGGTGGAGGCTAGTTGAAATTTTAGAAAAGGCGAAGTAATTTTCTGAGTAATAAATTAAAAAATAAATCATGATACAACAAGAATCTAGATTGAAGGTAGCTGATAATAGCGGTGCGAAAGAAGTGCTTTGTATAAAAGTATTGGGAGGCAGTAAGAGAAGATATGCGCATGTCGGTGATAAAATAGTAGTTACTGTTAAAAGTACTACACCGACCGGTATCAAAAAAGGTACTGTGACGAAAGCTGTTGTTGTGAGAACTAAAAAGGAAATCAGAAGAAGTGATGGTTCCTATATAAAATTTGATGAAAATGCTGTTGTTCTTTTAAATGAAGGTGGTGACCCTAGAGGAACTCGTATTTTTGGACCTGTAGCACGTGAACTTCGTGGTGAGGATTATATGAAAATAGTATCTTTGGCACCGGAGGTATTATAAAAAATAAATTATTATTGTTATGGCATCAGATAGATTTGCAAAAAAAATACACATCAAAAAAGGAGACGAAGTAATCGTAACTGAAGGTGCGTATAAAGGTAAAAAAGGAAGAGTATTGGAAGTGTTTCCAAAAAAATATAGAGCATTGGTAGAAGGTGTGAATTTTATAAAAAAACATCAAAAGCCTACTAACGAATCGCAAGGTGGGATTATTGAAAGAGAGGCACCGATACATATCTCTAATATTATGCTCGTAGATCCTAAAACCGGTGAAGCGACCAGAATAGGTCGAAAATTGCTAGATGGTAAAATGGTACGTTATTCTAAAAAATCAGGAGAAATTATTAAGTAATGAGTTATAGTCCAAGATTAAAAAAACAGTATGAAGAGGTGATTATTCCTAAAATGAAAGAGGAGTTTAATTACAAATCTTCAATGCAAGTACCAAAACTTGTTAAGATTTCTATTAATCAAGGTTTGGGTGATGCAACACAGGATAAGAAGATTATTGATGAAGCTATGAAAGATTTAGCTGCAATAGTCGGTCAAAAAGTTATCTCGATAAAAGCGAAGAAGTCTGTTTCTAATTTTAAACTTAGAGAAGGACAGAGTGTAGGTACTAAAGTGACATTGAGACGTGAAAAGATGTATGAATTTTTAGATAGATTGATTTCTGTTGCTTTACCGCGAGTAAAGGATTTTAGAGGAATCAACGATAAGAGTTTTGACGGAAGAGGAAACTATTCTATGGGTGTTGAAGAGCATACAATTTTTCCTGAAATTCAATTGGATAAAGTTAATAGAGTATTGGGAATGGATATAACTTTTGTTACCACAGCGGAGACTGATGCTGAAGCATTAGCATTATTAAAACATTTTGGAATGCCTTTTAAAAATCAAAGAAAATAAATCATAATGGCGAGAAAATCACTTATAGCAAGAGAGGAAAAGAGAAAAAAGCTCGTAAATAAATACGCAGCCAAGCGTAAAAAGCTAAAAGAAGAAGGAAATTGGGATGAATTAGATAAATTACCAAAAAATTCTAATCCTATTAGGTTACACAATAGGTGTAAATTAACAGGAAGACCAAAAGGATATATTAGAAGATTTGGTATTTGTAGAGTGAAATTTAGAGAAATGGCGTTAGATGGTAAAATTCCTGGTGTAACAAAAGCCAGTTGGTAAAAAAAATAATTAGATTATTATGACAGTAACAGATCCAATATCAGATTATTTGACTCGCATTAGAAATGCACAGATGGCAAACCATAGAATGGTTATTATTCCCGGGTCAAAGATGAAAAGAAAAATGACTGAGATTCTTTATGATCAAGGATATATTTTAAAGTATAAATTTGAAAAGGACGGAAAATCAGGAAAGATTTTTATAGCTTTAAAATATAACCCTTTGACTAATGAGCCGGTTATAAAAAGTATGAAGCGGTTGAGTAAACCGGGGTTAAGACAGTATTTTGCTGCCGATAAATTACCTAGAGTGATTAATGGGCTAGGTATAGCCATTGTTTCTACTTCAAAAGGAGTGATGACAGATAAAGCAGCTAGGAGAGAAAATGTGGGAGGAGAGGTATTGTGTTTAGTATATTAAAAAATTTAAACTTTTAAGAAATGTCAAGAATTGGTAATGCACCGATAAGTATACCCGCAGGAGTTGAGATAGATATCAGTAAGGGTAATCTAGTTACGGTAAAAGGAAGTAAAGGAGTTTTGACTCAGCAGGTAGATCAAGACTTGGAAATAAAGATAGAGGATGGAACATTAACTGTCGCCAGACCAACAGATTCTATTCGTCATAAATCTATACATGGATTGTATAGATCTTTGATTAATAATATGGTTGAGGGTGTAACAAATGGCTTTAAAAAAGAATTGGAATTGGTCGGAGTTGGATTTAGAGCTGCAAATACCGGAAATTTACTTGAAATGCAATTAGGATTTTCACATCCAATTTATTTTGCAATTCCTGATGAGTTACAATTGGAAACAGTAACAGAAAAAGGGAAAAATCCTTTAATAATAATATCAGGTATTGATAAACAATTGGTTGGGCAAGTTGCAGCAAAGATTAAAGCATATCGTAAACCTGAGCCTTACAAAGGTAAAGGAGTTAGATATAAAGGTGAAGAAATTAGAAGAAAAGTTGGTAAGTCTGCTGGTGCTTAATTTAAAAATATTTAAGATTTAAAGAAATGAGAAAAAGAACTAGTAAAAAAGTAAAAAGACGCAGAAGGATTCATTTTGGAATTCGTAAAAATGTCGTAGGTACACCGGAGATACCAAGACTATCAGTTTTTAAAAGTAATAAAGGTGTTTCAGCTCAATTGATTGATGATGTTAATGCTGTTACTCTTGCAAGTGCTTCATTCAGAGATAAAGATTTGTCTAAAGGTACAAAGACGGAAGTTGCAAAGCAAGTTGGTATTAACTTAGCGAAAAGAGCACTCGATAGTAGTGTTGAGAACGTAGTATTTGATAGAAGCGGATACATTTATCATGGATTGGTTAAATCTCTTGCTGAAGGTGCTAGAGAAGGTGGATTGAAATTCTAATAAACAATTATAAAATGGGAAATAACAGAAATAGTAGAGTTAAACCTACAGATATAAGCGAATTAAAAGAAAAATTAGTTACCCTTAATAGAGTTACAAAAGTTACTAAAGGGGGTAGAACTTTTAGTTTTGCAGCATTAGTAGTTGTTGGAGATGGTGCCGGAGTGATAGGTTATGGATTAGGTAAGTCTAGAGATGTATCTGAAGCTATAGGTAAGGCAACGGAAGTAGCTAAGAAAAACTTGATAAAAGTGCCAATATTGAAAGGAACAATTCCTCACGAGCAGTTAGGTAAATATGGTGGTGGAAGAATATTGATAAAGCCTGCGTCTCAAGGTACCGGTGTTATAGCTGGTGGTGCGATGCGTGCTGTATTGGAAACTGCAGGATATCACAATGTCCTTGCAAAAGCTCAGGGGTCTTCAAATCCTCATAATGTGATAAAGGCTACATTAGATGCTTTGATGAAATTGAGAGATCCGTACCAAGTTGCTCAGGAGAGAGGTATTGATTTGGACAAATTGTATAACGGTTAGAAAATATTTTTAAGATGATTAGAATTACTCAAATAAAAAGTTCTATTGGTCAGACAAAGAAACAGAAGGAAACTTTGAAATCATTGGGACTTAGGGGAATTAGAAAAAGCGTGGAAATTGAATTAAATCCTTCGCTTAAAGGTATGGTTGATAAGATCAGCCACTTGGTAACTATTGAAGAAATTTAATATTTAAAATATATAAAGATGGAATTGCATAATCTTAAGCCTGCGAAGGGTGCGGTTAAAAAAGCTAGGAAAGTAATCGGTAGAGGACAAGGATCCGGTAAAGGTGGTACTTCTACGAGAGGACATAAAGGAGCTCAATCTCGTGCAGGTTGGTCAAGAAAGAGAAATTATGAAGGTGGTCAAACCCCTTTGCAAATGCGTTTGCCAAAGCGAGGCTTCAAGAATCCATTTCGAGTTGCTTATGTTGCGATAAATGTTGATAGATTGCAAGCAATTAGTGAAAAATATTCAGTTTCTGATATTAATCCTGAGTTTCTACTATCAAAAGGGATCATTGGAAAAAACGATTTGATTAAAGTATTAGGAAACGGAGAATGTGAAAAAGCATTGAACATAAAGGCTCATAAATTTTCAGAGACAGCAAAAGTGAAGATTGAAGGTAAAGGAGGAAGTATTACATTAGCTTAAATAATAATTGATGAAAGAATTTATTGACAGTATTAAGAATATTTGGAAGATTGAGGAGCTTCGTAAAAGGATATTATTTACGGTTGCTATGATTGCAATATATAGATTTGGTTCTTATGTTGCTCTTCCCGGAGTTATGCCTCAAGTTTTGTTAAAGGCTGTTCAAGGTCGGGGAGCTAATGATATATTAGGCTTATTAAATACATTTACAGGTGGGGCTTTGTTTAAAGCTTCCATTTTTGCGTTAGGTATTATGCCTTATATTACTGCTTCAATTATTGTACAATTACTGGGTTTTGCAGTACCTTATTTCCAACGTTTGCAAGAGAAAGAAGGTGAGTCAGGACGTAATAAAATAAACCAAATTACACGTTATTTGACTGTTTTGATTACATTGGTTCAAGGAGGTGGATATCTTACTACAATTGTTTCTGCAGGAGCGATGGATCCTTCAGTTAATCCTTATGTGTTTTGGATTACCAATATTATAATACTAACTACAGGTACTGTATTTGCTATGTGGCTGGGTGAAAGGATTACTGATAGAGGTATTGGAAATGGTATTTCATTGTTGATTATGATTGGTATTATTTCAAGATTGCCTAGTGCTTTCTTTGCGGAAATCCAAGCTCAACTAGCCAAAAATGGTGGATTGATTGTTTTTGTGATTGAATTGGTTGCCTTGTTTGCTATTGTCCTTTTAACTGTTCTTATTACACAAGGAGTAAGGAAGATTCCTGTACAATTTGCAAAAAAAATGGTTGGTAAAGGGGCTAGTCAAATACCGGTTGCAGGTGCAAGAGACTATATTCCTGTAAAGGTAAATGCTGCCGGAGTTATGCCTATCATTTTTGCTCAGGCCATAATGTTTTTGCCTGTTACTGTAATGCAATGGGTATCAAAAGGCGGAAATTCAGCAGGTAGTATGTTGACTGCATTGAATAGATGGGATTCTCCTGTTTATAATATTTTGTTTTTCTTATTAGTTGTTATTTTTACGTATGTTTATACTGCATTGATTGTTAATCCAAAGCAATATTCTGACTATTTGAAGAGGATGAATGCTTTTATTCCCGGAGTAAAACCGGGAAAGTCTACTGAAGAATATATTGATTCTGTTGTGACTAAAATCACATTACCAGGTTCAGTATTTTTGGGATTTATATCGATATTTCCTGCTTTCGTTGCTGCTTTTGGAGTAAATCAAGCATTTGCATTGTTTTTTGGAGGTACGTCATTATTGATTCTGGTAGGAGTTGTATTAGATACTATGCAGCAGATAGAGAGTCATCTGCTAATGAGAAAATACGATGGATTGGTGAAGTCAGGTAAATTGAAAGGAAGAAATTCCGGTGGATTGAATCCTATTGGTTCAGGAATGTAATATAGAAGTAGTGGGGAAGAAAATTTATATTAAGACAGAAGAAGAGATTGAATTAATAAGAAAAAGTGATTTGTTGGTTTCAAAAACACTTTCTCTAATGGGAGAAATGTTGAAACCGGGAATTTCTGGAAGGGCACTTGATAAAAAAGCTGAAGAGCTTATAAGAGATAATGGTGGAATACCATCATTTAAAGGATATCAAGGATTTCCAGCTGCATTATGTATCTCAGTCAATGATGCTGTAGTGCATGGTATTCCTTCAAAAGTTGAAATAAAAAATGGTGATATTGTGTCTATAGACTGTGGCGTGTTTATGAACGGTTTTCACGGAGATGCCGCATATACATTTGCTGTAGGAGATGTTGATGAAGAGACTATGGATTTGTTAAGAGCTACAAATAAGAGTTTGTATTTAGGAATAGAACAAGCAATAGCTGGTAAAAGAGTTGGTGATATAGGTTATGCTATTCAAAAATATACGGAGAAAACTTTGGGCTATGGTGTAGTTAGAGAGTTGGTGGGTCATGGAGTAGGAAAAGATTTGCATGAGGATCCTGAAGTACCTAATTTTGGAAAGAGAGGTAGAGGGCCTGTTTTGAAAGAGGGGATGACTATTGCAATAGAGCCGATGGTTAACATGGGAACAAAAAGGGTTAGGGTTTTAAGAGATGGATGGACAATTGTTACAAGAGATAGAAAGCCATCAGCTCATTACGAACATTCTGTAGTTATTAGGAAAAAAAAGGCAGAATTGTTGTCAAATCATGAAATTGTTGAAGAATCAATTAAAAATAACGTAAATATTAAGCAATTATAAAAAATAAATTGTAATTTCGCGACCCAATTTGAATTATGGCAAAACAAAAACTTATAGAGCAGGATGGAATTATTGAAGAATCACTCTCAAATGCGATGTTTAGAGTACGGCTTCAAAATGACCATTTGATTATAGCAACTATTTCAGGTAAAATGAGAATGTTTTATATTAGAATTTTGCCTGGGGATAAAGTGAAAGTTGAGATTTCTCCATATGATTTGACTCGTGGAAGAATTACATATAGATACAAATAGAATTAAATTATTTAAGGATTTAATAAAATATTATAGAGATGAAAGTGAAAGCATCAATTAAAAAACGGTCAGCAGACTGTAAGGTAGTGAGAAGGAAAGGGAAGTTGTATGTTATTAATAAAAAGAATCCTAAGTTTAAACAACGTCAAGGTTAATAAAATTTTTATATTATGGCAAGAATTACAGGAGTAGATATTCCTAAGAACAAAAGAGGTGTAATCGGTTTGACCTATATTTATGGGATCGGTAGGACTCGCGCTGCAGATATTCTTCGAAAAGCAGGTATTGATGAGAATACAAAAGTCAATCAATGGACAGATGATAATATTCGTGAAATCGTAATGATTATACAAGAAGATTATACTGTTGAAGGGGAATTAAGATCTGAGGTTAAGCAAAGTATTAAACGTTTGATGGATATTGCGAGTTATCGTGGATTGCGTCATAGAAAAGGTCTTCCTGTTAGAGGGCAAAAGACTAAAACTAATGCGAGGACTCGTAAAGGAAGAAAGAAAACCGTTGCTAATAAAAAGAAAGCAGTTAAATAAATAACTTTATATTAAATAGATGAATTATAGTTATGGCAAAAGCAAGAAAAAATAAAAAAGTTAGAAAAGTTAATGTCGAGCCGAAAGGTAGAGCATATATACAAGCTTCTTTTAATAATGTAATAGTTACATTGACTAATAGTAAAGGAGAAGTTGTCTCTTGGGGATCTGCCGGTAAAGCTGGCTTTAGAGGGTCAAAAAAGAATACCCCATATGCTGCACAAATCGCTGCTAAAACTGCTGCACAAGATGCACTTGAGGCTGGTATGAGATCAGTTGAGGTTTTTGTGAAAGGCCCTGGAGCTGGTAGAGAGGCTGCTATTAGAGAGATTGATGCTACAGGAATCAAGGTTACAAAAATTATTGATGTTACTCCAATACCTCATAATGGATGTAGACCACCTAAGAAAAGAAGAGTTTAATTTTTGATTGAAATTTATAATATTATAAAAAATGGCAAGATATACTGGTCCAAAAACTAAAATAGCAAGAAAATTCGGAGAAGCAATCTTCGGAGCTGATAGAGCGTTTGAAAAAAGAAAATATCCCCCTGGACAACATGGTCCTAACAGAAGAAGAAAGCAAAAGTCTGACTATGCTGTTCAGTTGATGGAAAAACAAAAAGCTAAGTATACATACGGTTTATTAGAAAGACAATTTAGAAATTTATTTGATAGAGCTAATAGGAAAGATGGTGTAACCGGAGATATCTTATTGCAGTTATTAGAATCTAGATTGGATAATACAGTGTTTAGATTGGGATTTGCTCCTACGAGAAGAGCAGCTCGCCAATTAGTTAATCATGGACACATTGTACTAAATGGAATTGTTAATAATATACCTTCAACATTGTTAAAAGCTGGTGATATTATTACAATAAGAGGAAAATCAAAAAACCTTGACGTTATTAAAAATGCAATGGGGTCTTCAAATGCTACTGTGTATGGATGGCTAGAATTTAGTGCTGACCAAGGTGTCGGCAAATTTCTCGCTTATCCGGAAGTTGAAAAAATACCTGAAAACATTAATGCTCAGTTGATTGTTGAACTGTATTCTAAGTAATCTTTATAGCCTTTGCCGGCTGTGTGGTTTATTTAGTAGGTAGTATCATTTGAGTACTGTTTTAAAAATTAAACAAAAATCAAGTATATTTATATATTTTGATTTTTGTTGTATAAATAATTAAATAGAATATGAATATATTAAATTTTCAAAAACCTGAAAAAATTAATTTAAAAAAATCAGATGACTTTCACGGTTTTTTTGAATTTAAACCTTTGGAACCCGGTTTTGGACAAACATTAGGAAATTCTCTTAGAAGAGTCTTGTTATCTTCTCTTGAGGGATATGCGATATCTGCAATTAGAATTGCCGGCGTCGATCATGAATTCTCAACCATTAAAGGTGTGTACGAAGATGTTGTTGATTTGATTTTGAATCTTAAACAAGTTCGATTTAAAAAAGTTATTGAAGAAGAGGAGGAAGAAATTGATGATGAAAAAATATATTTGACTATTTCCGGTCAAAACCAATTTGTAGGAGCTGATATTATGAAGTTTACAAATGTTTTTGAAATCACAAATCCGGAGATAATTATTTGTAATATGGAAACTTTTGTTAACCTTGAAATAGAATTAACAGTTAGCAAGGGTAGGGGATATGTTCCTGCCGGCGATGTGAAAGAATCAGTAATGCCTATCGGTACAATACCTGTTGATTCGATTTTTACTCCGATTAAAAATGTATCATATAAGGTTTCTAATACGAGAGTTGGTCAAAAAACAGATTATGAAAAACTTGATATTGAGATAAAAACAGATGGGACTATTCATCCTGAGGAGGCTATAAAACAAGCTTCTAGAATCCTCATTCAACATTTGATGTTGATTACCGATGAGAATATAACATTTGATGATCCCGCTAAAAAGAGTGAAGACTTTGTCGATGAACATATATTGCATATGCGTAAATTGCTGAAAACTCAGTTGGAGGACCTAGACCTGTCAGTTAGAGCATTCAACTGTTTAAAAGCATCAAAAATTGATACGTTGGGTGAATTGGTAGAAATCGAAAGGCATGAATTATTGAAGTTTAGAAACTTTGGTAAAAAGTCTTTGGTTGAGATTGAAGAATTACTAGAAAATAAAGAATTAACCTTTGGAATGGATTTAGGAAAATACAATCTGAAGTAAATAAATAATAGGAATCCGGTATTGGGAAAAGACCTTCCCAATTTATTAATTAACTAAAATATTAACCGAGTGTAAAGTATGATAGCCGGTGGTCGATTTGCACAAAGTGATACAAAAAACATGAAAAAATGAGGCACGGAAAGAAATTTAATCATTTAGGAAGAAAGAAAAAGCACAGAGAAGCACTTTTAAAAAATTTAGCAATTTCATTGATTGAACACAAAAGAATAAATACTACTTTGGCTAAAGCTAAAGCGTTAAGAGTATTTATTGAACCGCTTATTACAAAGTCTAAAGATAATTCTACACATTCGAGGAGGATGGTCTTTAAAAACCTTAGTAATAAATATGCTGTTACTGAGTTATTTGACGTTATAGCACCTAAAGTTGCTGATAGACCTGGAGGTTACACTCGTATTATCAAAATGGGTTTTAGACAAGGAGATGCTGCTGCGATGGCGATGATTGAACTTGTTGATTTTAATGAATTATTATTAGCAGCTAAAGCCACTTCAGCTGGTAAATCAAAGAGAAGAAGAAGAAGAGGGAAAAAGAGTGAGGCTACTACTCCTGTTGTTAAAAAAGAAGAGGAATAGCAATATTATAGATTTTATTATTGAAGAGGGAATAAACAGCAATGTTTATTCCCTTTTTTTATATCAATATGAATAATTGTTTTACTTTTACATATCTAATATCAAGATGAAACGATATAACTGTTAATTTTTTTTTGACTTCCGAATTGTAAAGATCGGACACAACTAAGGGTTTTGCCTTTTCTTATCTAAATCCGGAAAAAATACGGTTTATTTTTCTGACGGTTATTTTGTATTCAAATTGATATTTGTGTTTTTTTACTTTTTCGGAAAGTTATAGCTTTTAATAGTGAAAGATATTAGCTGTAGTGTGAATTTGGTTGAGTTTTTTTTTATAATTTAACAAAAGAATCTTGGAGACTAAAGAACTATTTGATAAATTGGATTTAGATGTCGAATCAGAAAGAGGTGTTGATAAAGACAATCTGATTCTTAGAAATGATAACGGTGAACTTATTTGTTATCATTGTGGTGATGTATGTCCAAATGATGCGGTTTTTATTGGTAACAAGTATTTTTGTTGCAATGGATGCAAAACTGTATTTGAAATATTAGAGGATACAGGAATGTGTCAGTATTACGATATTGATAGTAGTCCGGGGCTTAGCCTTAAAGGGAGGCAACAAGAGCAGTATGGTTGGCTTGACGATCCGGAAGTGATTGAGAGGATAATTGATTTTACTGATGGTACTATTAGTAAAGTCACATTTCATCTTCCCCAAATGCATTGCGCAGCTTGTGTCTGGCTACTTGAGAATCTTTACAAATTTAATGAAGGGATTACTGTTTCTAGAGTTAATTTCACTAAGAAAGAGATATTTATCAATTATATTAACGAAAAGGCTTCATTGCGAAATGTAGTCGAACTATTGGATTCTATCGGTTATGCTCCTGCTATTAATATGTCTAATTTGGATGATAAATCAAGAAAAGTTGCAGATAGGTCGTTATATTACAAACTTGGTTTGGTTGGATTTGCTTTCGGAAATGTAATGTTATTTACTTTTCCCCAATATTTAGGGCTACTCAAAAAGTCTGATCAGAGTTTTTTTACTTTTTTCAGCTTTGTGAATTTGGTTATCTCAATTCCTGTTGTATTTTATGGTGGGGCTGATTACTTAAGATCAGCTTGGTTGGGATTAAAGAAAAGGAATTTGAATATTGATGTTCCTATAAGCCTTGGAATTTTGTCGATATTCTTTTGGAGTATTTACGAAACGGTAAGTGGTATAGGGCATGGATATTTTGATAGTTTAACCGGTCTCGTATTTTTTTTGTTGGTTGGGAAATGGTTTCAGCAAAAGACTTATCATTCAATTGAATTTGATAGAGATTACAAATCCTATTTTCCAATAGCTGTGACAAAAAAGGAAAATGGGAAACCTGTTACCATTGTAGTGGATAAAGTTGTGCCCGGCGATACCATTATGATTAAGAGCAATGAGCTTATACCTGCTGATGGTATATTGCTGAAGGGAAGTGCGAGAATAGATTATAGTTTTGTTACAGGAGAGTCATTGCCGGTACCGCTTCAAGCAGGTCAAAAGATATTTGCCGGAGGAAAGCAAACCGGGGAATCAATTGAAATAACTGTTACCAAAAGGGTGTCGCAAAGCTATCTTACTCAATTGTGGAATGATAGTGCTTTTGAAAAGCAAAATACTAAACCCATTAGTGAATTGGCTGATAAGATAGGTACTTCATTTACTTATGTTGTACTATTTGTAGCTTTTTCAACATTGGGTTATTGGCTTTATGAAGATCCTTCAAAAGCTATTTTTGCTTTTGCTGCGGTATTAGTTGTAGCATGTCCATGTGCAGTTGCACTTTCTATTCCTTTTACTTTTGGTAATGCAATGAGGATATTGGGTAAAAATGACTTCTATCTTAAAAATACGGATGTTTTTGAATCAATACAAAAAGTGTCAAGTGTAGTATTTGATAAAACAGGGACTCTTACTTATGCGGTTAAAAATGAGATCTCATACGAAGGCATTCAATTAAGTGAAGATGAAAAGAAATATATTAAATCGCTTTCATTTCACTCTTCTCATCCTTTGAGTAGGCAGATTTATGAGTCACTGGATAGTGAAATACTCGAAGTAGAAAAATTTGAAGAGATAGTAGGTAAAGGTGTAACAGGGAAAGTAAATGGGCACATAATTAAAATTGGCTCTGAAGACTTTGTGAAGGGGCGCAAGGATGATAATTCAGAATATAATGGAGTATTTGTATCGATAGATGAAAAGCTAAAAGGTTATTTCACGATAAACAATATTTATCGTAAAGGATTAAATGAGTTTGTAAATTATTTTGGATCAAGTTATTCACTAGCTTTAATCTCAGGTGATACCGATGGAGAAAGGGATAGTCTGAAAAAGATTTTTCCTGATAATACTGAAATGCTGTTTGAACAAGAGCCAAAGGACAAACTTAATTACATATCCGGATTGCTGGAAAGAGGAGAGAGGGTAATGTACTTTGGTGATGGTCTGAACGATGCCGGTGCTTTGCAAAAAAGCAATGTAGGTGTTGTTATTACAGAGAATATTAATAACTTTACTCCTGCTAGTGATGTGATTGTAAGTGCAGAACGGTTTGATAAAATCAGGAATTATATTGACTATATAATAGATGCTCGCAAATTGATATATGCAGCATATATAATTGCTTTTATATACAATATTGTGGGTGTGAGTTTTGCAGCAAGCGGTCAACTTTCTCCGCTAATTGCAGCAATTTTGATGCCTATTAGTTCTGTTTCTGTTGTGATTTTTGGAATAGTGTCAAGTACTCTTTTAGCAAAAAGGAAAGGGGTTATATAACAAAAAGCACCCGGAAATCCGAGTGCTTTTGATTATGAAAGAAGGAAATCTTTATTTCTTTCTTATTGTTTCGTGTCGGCACTATTTTAGATTTATCATTTTCTTTGTTTTTGTGAATCCATCCGTCTCAAGAGTGTAGTAAATTATACCTGTTATTTTTTTATCAAATGATAAAGTAACAGAATTTCTACCTTTACTGAAGACTTTAGAAACTTCATTTATTTTTCTGCCGGTCACATCATAAAAAGATAATGTAGCTTTTTGGTTTGAAGGTAAATCAAACAATACTGTTGTTTCACCAGAGAATGGATTTGGGATATTTTGATATAGCGCATAATTTCCGTTTTCTTCCGTATTATCTCTGAATAAAAGCTTAATGCCCATTATTTCTAGATCGGTATCGTAAGCTTCAATCGTTGTGATATCATTACTTAGCCAGATGTTTGATGATAATTTTCCATTATTCTTAGCTTTAAATTTGACTTTGAATAGTTGAGATTGATTAACTGTCATCGTACTTGGTTTTACCCAGCTAAATGTTATTTTTCCATTTTTTACATTTGTAAGACCAAAATTATTATTGTCTACCACTTCATTGTCGAGTACCAATTCATCAAATACTAAGTTCTCTGAATTAAAATTAAGGGTAAATTGACCACCTACAAAATCGCTTAGCTGATCTATATCAAACTCTGCATACACTATTTCGTTTTTATCAAATGCCGTTTCTTTTGCTAGCAGAGTAGTGCTTTTAGTACTTCTTGGTATCAATTCATCTTTGATAGTTTTATCGCTACTTCCATTTATATCACCCATTTTGATACCTACAAGACTTACGTTTTTATCAAATGATGATTTGTCAATAACAATTTTATTGTATTGGGTATGAAGGATATCGTTATTATTATTAATATTATCACTTTCTTTAACTACAGCCCAAGATTTTGATTCTCCATTGAAATCATTGGTCACTCCCAGTATAAGTTTTCGGATATTCAAAATATCACTTGCGGTTATTGATTGTGAGTTGTTGACATCAGCCGCAATGTATTGATAAGGCTTTGTGAAATGTTTGATTCCTAGCAAATGCTTTTGAATCAAGACAATATCAAGCGTAGTTACTCCCAACAGGTATCTAGTATCCATATTGGATTCCAATCTATAACTCTCATCCTCGGCAAGATTATTAAATTCATATCGACCGTCGGCATTAGTAATAGCAATTTTTTCATTTTCATTAGTCTTTAGTTTTAGCTCAATATTTTGTAATGTAGTATTTTGAGGATTATGGACAAATCCATAAACAATTGATCCCACAGTAGTATCTTTACAAGCATTTCCAAGGTTGTCTTCAAGATTGATGAAAACGGTACAGTAATCTTGGTTTCCTGCATTATCTGTTACCCACATTTTTAGTTTTTTCTGAATTTGTACACCGTTAGGGATGCTATCACAAGTATAAGTTGTACAAGAGTCTGCTATATCTTCAGAAAAAGAATATTTCAATTCATCTTTTGGTGTACAATTATCGTAAGAACCGGTATTGCAATTATAACAGTTAGTTCCCAAATTAAAATCTTTAGCGCAAATTGTTACCATTCCCACATAATTCATTACCACAGTTGTAAGTTCGGTAATGCAAAGAGGTGTTGGCTTTTTACAATCTTTTACTGTGAATGTTTCTTCACAAGTACTTATGTTTCCACATCCATCTTCAACTGACCAGGCTACTCTATATGTTCCGTTGTCAAATACTCTGTAAATATGGTTAGATTCAAAAGGTCCTAAATCCCATGTTCCGTCATTGTCTATATCAATTTTATAAGACCAAAGTAAATCATTTGGATCTAAAGTGCAATCATCGGATGCTGTTTTCTTGTAGTCAACTAATCCTCGGCATTTTCCGTAAGTGCAGAATGTTGTGTCTTTACATTCAGTGTCAAATGTCGGAGCCACTTCATTTTGCAACATGATTACCTGTGTGTGAGTCCAAGTACTTCCTTGAGGATCAATGTCAAAATTACACCAGTCTATCACTTCCCAATGTCTCAATATCTTTAGGCAAGCATTGTCAACAACTTTGAAGGTGTCATCCTTAAATCTAGATGCAACCATACTACAAAAATCTTCATTACTGAAAGTTACAGAACCGGTTATAGATGTGTCAAAGTTTTCTACACAATTTGTGTATGTCTTATTAGTCGGCCAATGAATATCAGATCCTTTAAATTTGAATTTATATGAATCATTGATATTTATTCTTTGTTCACAAGGTTGAGCCCAAAACCCTGTTTTATCCTTTGCATGCCATGTTCTTATCACATAACCAACATTACATTGATTGATTTTTACTATATCATTGTGGTAAAAGGTATCAATTTCGCAATTGTCATATGCTTTTGCATATCCTGTCAAGTCCTGATTCAAGTAATCATCAGTACATTCAATTGATATATTTTTGGGGCATTTAATTGCCGGTGGAATCTTATCTATTATATTTACCTCTACCATGCATGAATTTTTCAGACCCGATTCATCTTCTACCTGTAGTACTACCATTTGTGTTGTATTTACATCAGCGCAACAAAATGAGATAGTGTCTCTGAAATTTATATCATTATAATCACACTTTGCATCCATTCTTCTGACCTTAAAAGTGATGTCGGAACAGTTATCATTACTACCGTCATCAAATACGATAGCCGGTGCTTTAGCGACGCCATCAGTTCCAATTACGATTTGAGTATGTTGATCACATACTGCTGTTGGGGCAGAATTATCATAAATAGTTACCGTATTTGACCTTGAAGAGCTGTTTCCACAGTCATCCGTTACTGTGTATGTGAATTTCACTTTGCCTATTGGAGCATCTTTAAGTGTGTAAACATTGCCTGAATGTGTTAAGTTATCTCGTAGTAATTCTGAGGTAGTAGGGTTACCAGAAGCATCAAGAATCTGATATCCTACATCGAATATCATTTTATCAAAATCCGAACAATCACTTAGTATTTCAGGAAATGTAACATCAATATCTGCGGAGCACTCTAGAGACTTTGCTTCCATTGTGAAATTGGATAGTTTGGCCATAAGTGGTCCTTCTGTATCCATAACAGCAATCACTTGATCATGTTCAATTACCTCATTTGAACACATTTCAGATATTTTCCAATGTCTTAATATTTTATATGAACCCGAACAAATCCTAATAGTGTCATCGGTAAATGAAACAGTCACCATATTACATAATTCAGTTCCAGGTTCACCTGTGAATGCATCCGGATTATTACAGGAAAGTGCATCATAATCTATATTGTCATAGTTGTGAGGAAACTCTAAAAAAGCAGTCCCTGTCCTTATTATATATATATATTGTGTACAAGTTGAGATATTACCGGATTCATCTTCAGCGTGCCATTCTCTTTCTATTATACCGGAGTAATTTGAAGTACAATCAAATGACTTGAGAGAATCGGTGTATGAAAGTATCACCTCACCGCATGGATCAAAACCACTAACAACTCTATAAGTATTTTCCACTCCGTATACTTGAACAGGGTTAGAGGCAGTATTTGGTATTGGGAAGTTGATAAAACCATGGTTTTGTTTAATTAGCAAGTCTACATGTTGCAAAGCCCCTACCATACCTGCATTTTTGTCTATGACATTAAGTATCCATATTCCTGAAGGTGATTGGTTGTTAAATGTTGATAAATTTTCCGAAGGTTTGAATTCACCTTCTATAGCTGGGTCGTTTATAGAGCATGCTACAGATAAATCTGCTGCACTATTAGCTGCAGAGTCATCAAGTTCAATATCCATATTGGCATTTCCACATGTTAGGTTGCCAAATAGTTTTACCGTATCACCTGTAGGTGAGACTAAAAATGCTTCCAAATCGAGAAGCCTTTGGTGAAATATATTTATTGCTACATTCATGTCAGTAATCAATGCTCCGGGGATATTTCCAACAATCATTTGATATTTTAAAGTATCATTATCCGGGATTTTAGCTTTTTGATCAAAAGCAAATCTGTAATTGTGAGGGGTAAGAGAACCTGGAACGGGTTCCTTGTAACATGTAGTATAAATGTCACTACACTCTATAGGTGGAGCGAGTTTGTCAACAACTCTAATCGTACTCCAGCACCTATTTGTAGACACAGTATCATATACTTCAGCTGATAAATTGAAGCTCACATTGTCTGAAGTTAGGTTGTCTCCTATAGAAAGACCATTTTGATCTATTATATTTACGGTAAATATCCCATAATCAGGATAATTTCCTTCTAATAGTTGATCAGGACTTACTGTTGCCTGGCAATTTACGCCCATTGAGATTTCTACAGTATCATTACAAGCTATAGTTGAATTGAGATTTAGTTCACTATTGCTTTTTGCTGATCCGGTTTGTATAACAAACATCAATAATAGTATTGACAAAAAACTAATTAAATTAAGTTCAATTTTTTTCATTTTCGTTCTTTTTGTATTGTAAAACAAATATTTCATATGTATTTATAAATTATTTTTTAGTTTAATAATTATTTATTAGATTTTTTAAGTTATTGAGAAACAGTTTTTAATAATTTTAAGAATCTATTTATTAAATAATTTGTTTATTTATAAGTGTTATAAGACAAATATTATACCAAACTTTAATGTGAGTTGGAAAATTTGGTAAATTTTAGTAGTTTTTGAAAGCTTATTTGGATGTTTTGAAAATAAATTTGGTGATATTGCTATAGTCTAATTGTGAAATTATGATATTGTTTTATTAAAAGTAGAATCTACTTTAGCTTTTGTTTGTTTTGGGTTTTCTTGTAGGCATGATTTTTATTTAATCCAAAAATTCAATAGATTCTATCGGTAAATAATAGCATTTGATATAATAAAATTTATTGTTAATTATATTAATTGTATTATTGTAACATTAAAATATTTTAAAAGGATTAATACCAAACCGTTATCAAGATGGTGAAATATAAAAAGAATTAGTTTTTGTTTATTCAATGAAAAAATCTTTGCATAGCCTTAGATACGGAGATATATTTTGAAGATAAAGAAGTGAAACCTAAGTTTTTTATAATCTGTATATTGGTAGTGGTTTGGTATAAACTAAAAAAGTAATAAAATGAAGTTTATATCATTAGTATATGTTTTTGCTTTAATTATACTGTCCGGGATTGAGGCTAAAGCTCAGAGAGTTTTATCTTTGGAGCAATGTATAAAGATAGCACAAAATAATAGTTTGGATATTAAAAAGGGGGTATTGGCTAAAGAGGGAGCTTCAATAAATTTGAAATTTTCAAAGCAACAGCTTCTACCCTCATTAAATGCTAATTCATCTTTGTCATATAACGTAGGAAGACGGATTGATCCTACAACTAATTCCTATCTGTCTCAATCATTTATATCGCAGGGAATAAATTTGAATTCAGGTATTACATTATATAATGGTGGTAGGTTGCGTAAAAATATTAAAAAAGCTATTTTTGATAAAAATGCTTCAGAGGAAGATATTGAGCAAATGAGAAGAGATATTGCCTTATTAGTTACGAATACATACCTTTCGATACTTTTTGCTCAGGAGAGTCTGAAAAATCTAGAGAATCAATATAAATCTACAAAGGAGCAGCTAGTCAAATTAAATAAATTGATTGATGCAGGGCTCAAGCCAAAATCGGCTTCATTGAGTATGGAAGCTCAGCTATTGTCAGATGAGCAAAAATTGGTAGCTGGCAATAATGAGTTGGAGAGAAATTACCTGAATTTAAAAAATCTACTTTTACTGGAAGATTCTGAGAGAGTAGAGATTAAAACTCCAATTATTGATATGAATGATAATGGTGATAATATTGCATTATCCTTGTCTGAACTGTATGTCTCTGCCTTGCAGCATTATCCTGGGTATAGTGCTGCAGAATATAGGCTTAAAAGCAGTCTGCTGCAAAGAGATATAGCCAAAGCATCATTTTTGCCTTCGGTAAGTTTGGGTGGAGGACTTTCAACTAATTATGCTAATAGAGCATTGGAGGTGACGGGATATGATCAGAAGATAAGGGAAAGTATTTTTATTATAAATAATCAAGAAGTAAATGTCGGAATTCCATTTTCAGAGCCTATTACAAGGAAACAAATATATGTTGATCAACTAAAGAATAATCTGGGGTTTGGAATGGCTTTACAAGTAAATATACCGATTTACAATAAATATTCGTCTAGAGCCGGGTTGGATCGAGCAAAAATAAGTATAGAAAATCAAAAGATTGCTAAAGAGCAAATCGCTCAAAATATTAAATCAAAGATTCAATTGGCTTTTGCCGATTCCAAAGCAGCAAAATCACAGTATTTAGCTTCAAAAAAAGCATTTGAAGCTCAAAAAGCAGCCTTTGATAATGCCAAACTACAGTATGACGTAGGAGGCCTTGGTTCATACGATTTGATTAATGCGAAGCTTTTATTTGAGAAAGCACAAAATAGTTTGTTATTGTCTAAATATCAATATATATTCAAAAGCAAAATATTAGATTACTATTTAGGAGAGAATTTGAGTTTTAATTAAATTATAAACAGATGAAAAAGAATAGAAAATGGATTTATATTGCCGGTGCAATATTGTTAGTAGCTTTGATTATTGCTGCTATAGTCAAAGGTAAAAGTTCGAAGAAAGGAATCAAAGTAGCGATGGCAGAAGTGGAGACAAGGACGATAAAGGAAGTAGTAGCCGGAAGCGGTAAAATCTATCCTGAGATAGAAGTCAAGATAAGTTCGGATGTCTCCGGAGAGATAGTGAAATTAATGATAAAAGAAGGAGATAGCGTGAAAGCAAATCAAGTCTTGGCAATAGTGAACCCCGATACCTATGAATCAATAGTGGAAAGAGCCAACGCAAGTCTTAATAATGCAAAAGCACAGTTAGCAAATTCAAGATCCAGAATTCAAGCGAATATAGCGCAACGTGAACAGATTTTGGCACAGTTGAAAAAGGCGAAAAAAGCTTTTGAACGAAGTAAAAAATTATTCGAACAAGGGGTTGTTTCAGAATCAGACTTTGAGAATGCGCAATCTAGCTATGAAGGATTACAAGCCAACCTTAAATCAGCTGAAGCTAATATACAATCAGCCAAAGAAAGTGCTAGTGCATCCGAATATATGGTAAAAAGTGCTCAGGCATCGTTAAAAGAATCTAAAGCTAATTTGAAAAGGACTACGATACATTCCCCTATAGATGGGATTATTACCATGCTTGCAGTCGAAGAGGGAGAAAGGGTAGTAGGAACAATTCAGATGAAAGGCACGGAAATGATGCGCATTTCAAACTTGAATAATATGGAAGTTAGAGTTGAAATATCAGAAAATGATATATTGAAGGTAAAAAAAGGGGATAAGGTTGAGATTGAAGTTGATGCGTATGTAGGAAAAAAGTTTTTGGGAGAAGTATTTGAAGTAGCTAATTCTTCATCTGATATTTCAAATAATTCGCTTAATTCTGATAAAGTAACAAATTTTATAGTTAAAGTAAGAATCGATCAGGATTCATATAAAGATTTACTCAATAATAAGACAAAGATGTTTCCCTTCAGACCCGGAATGTCTGCAACTGTTGATATATTTACAAAAAGTAAATCCGGGGTTGTGTGTGTGCCGATTCAAGCAGTAACTACCCGTGAAGTCAAAACAAAAAAAGGGGGTAAATCCACAGAGGATTTGGATGAGGTCATTTTTATAGTTAGCCAGGATACAGTCAAAAAAGTAAAAGTTGAAACAGGAATACAAGATGATGAGTTTATTGAAGTGTTAAGTGGTGTTGCTGTTGGGGATAAGGTTGTAACGGGACCTTATAGGATAGTATCAAAAAAACTTAAAAGCGGAGAGAAGGTTATTGAGAAAAAAAATAAAGACAAAGAGTAGATTAATTGTTATCGTTTATGCAATTTTTTAAATAAAAAATCAATATTTTTTTTCGTTTTAGGATAATAGCTGTATATTTATCCAAAAATATTAACTATGTATAATACTAAAATAGCAGGAGCAGGTAAGTTTATCCCTGAAAAAGTGGTAACAAACCAAGATTTGGAAAAATTGATGGAGACTTCAGATCAATGGATCAGGGAAAGAACAGGAATTGAGGAACGACATTGGTTGCGTAGAGGGGAAGAGACTAGTTCTACGATGGCAGCAAAGGCATCAAAAGATGCAATAAAAATGGCTGGGATAGAAGCAGAAGATATAGATTTTATAATTTTCGCAACTCTTAGTCCTGATTTTTTCTTTCCAGGAAATGGAGTGATGCTCCAAAGGCATTTGGGGATAACTAAAACGGAGATTCCGGCTTTAGATATCAGAAATCAGTGTAGTGGATTTGTCTATGGTCTTGAAGTGGCAGATCAATTTATAAAAACAGGAAAGTATAAAAATATTTTGTTAGTCGGAGCTGAATATCATTCCGGTGGGATTGATATATCAACGAGGGGAAGGGGAATAAGTGTACTATTTGGAGATGGTGCAGGAGCTGTAGTCTTACAACCAACCGACAAAGATAAAGGTATTCTAACGACACATATTCATTCTGACGGGTCGCAGGCAGAGATACTTTCTGCAAAAAATCCCGGAATGCACGGTGGATACTATGATGAGGATCACAAAGAAGGAGGTTATGATGTTTCAACAGATCATCCATTTGTCTTGGTGACTGATAAAATGATGGAAGATTCTTTAATTTATCCATTTATGGAAGGACAAACTGTTTTTAAGACAGCTGTGAGAAAGTTTCCGGAAGTGATTAAGAAAGCGTTGGATACTGCAGGCTATACCACAAATGATGTGAATTTGGTAATACCACATCAAGCTAACTTGAGAATAAGTCAGTTCGTTCAAAAATTGCTTCATTTAAGAGATGATCAAATGTTCAATAATATACAGAAGTACGGCAATACAACTGCGGCATCTATTCCAATCGCAATAACAGAGGCGTTGGAGCAGGGGAGAGTAAAAGAGGGTGATTTAGTTGTGCTTGCTGCTTTTGGTAGTGGATTTACATGGGGTAGTGCCTTGGTTAGGTGGTAAGAAAAACTTATTTTTATTTATTTAAAGCTTTTTTACCTTCATCACTAATCATATCCGGTGTCCAAGGAGGATCAAAAGTCAGGTTTACATTTGTGTCATAACCCGGATATGCTTCATTTACTGTTTGCATAACACTCATGACTATTGAATCACCGATCGGACAAGACGGTGTTGATAGTGTCATCGTAATATCAAAATATTTATCTCCGTCATAATCTATATTATAAATTAAACCTAAGTCAACGAGATTAATTTCGACTTCAGGATCAATAACAGATTTGAGTAACTCTCTTACATCTTGTTCTATTTTCTCTATTTCTGCAGGTGTTTTCATTTATTTTTATATTACTTATCAATATTTATTTTATTGTGGTCAAAAATAATTTTGAACATATTTATATTGTATAATAAAGCTGTGAGTATTAGGAGTGCTGCACCTATTTGTACTAGTAATAGCATGTTTATTATAATCCCTAATCCAAATGTTAATAACATGATATTGTATGTGTAAAATTGATAATTCGCTATTTTTTCATTGTACAATTCTCTAGGGAACGGGGTTTTTGTTTTACCAACAAATTTTTGATATTTATTCAACCAAATAATGAATGGTATTGTTTTGTATGTCTGCCCAAAAATCATGTTTGTAAAAAAGCCTAAAAAGATTGAGACGCCATACAATATTATTATATTTTTTAAAAAATAAAAATCATTATAAGGTAAAAAGATTATAATTGCTGAAAAAATAACCGGTAAAAATATTAAGACAAAAGCCAGCATAGTGTGTTTCATTCCAATATCCAATTTTCTAAGCTTGTTTTTATATGAATCGTAGATAAATGACCCATATTGGATGATTGATGAGGATATTAAAATCCAATATATGTATATTAAAAATGAACTTTGTATAAACTGCCAATCTAGATAGAGAATCACTAGACCTGAATTGAGTAAGTAGTATGCTCTTTCCAATTTGTTATTATCCAATTTGTGGGAAACGAGAAACATCGGTACTAAAGTTGTCCCTACACCCATTATTAATTGTAAAAACCATCCCACCATACCAAAATGAGCATGAATTTTCAGGTATCTGTAGTTGTTATTGTCAAGGAAACCATATTTGTAATTGAAAGCCAATAGAAGACCTAATAGACTTGTCATCATCAACCAAAATATACCTGTGATAATGAATCTTGCACTTATATCTTTTTTATTTGCACTGGTATATGAAAGTATTATGTTGATGGTAAATAGCCAAACTGAAATAAATATCAAACTTGAGGAATATGGCATTAATTCCAATAGTTTTGAAGACCAAAAAGAATATGCAAATAAAGAGATACTTATTACAAATAGCCAAAAATTGAAAATAGCCAATTTTTCACTATACAGTTTTGTCTCAAAGACTACAGGAATTAATTGGTAGAGAGAACCAATTATTATCATGGTTCCCCAACTCAAGGCTGCGATATGTACAATTGTTAAAATATGTGGTGTGTAAAAATGGCCGATAAAATCATTACTAGATAAAAATACTAAAATAGACAGTATCAATACGCCTAGAGCTGCAGCGATAAAATGAGGAGCAACTACCTTAGTAGAGGGCGATCTTTCCGTACTTAGACCTATCATTTTTTATATATTATAAGATTTGTATTGGTTTCATCAATTTTTTTCCCTACTAGATTGTATCCCCTTTGTTCCAGTTCCGAAAGCAAAAACTGTGGAATTCTTTTGTGATGAACAAATAGAGCCTTGCCGGGTTTTAAATTTTCAATTTCTTGCAAAATCGTTACCATAGGTAAAGGCATTTCTAATTGTCTCACATCTACTTCTTGCAATTTACCTTCAAATATTTTTTCTAATTTGGCGAAAAGCATCGGATCATCTTCTATTATTTCTTTGGGCAAATCCTTATTTGAGTTCTCAGCATTGATTTTAGTCAAATAAGTATAAACTAGTCCATCTTCTCTTTCTACCTTGAAAGCATAGCCTTTTTCTGTAAGAATCTTTATCAATGGTAATGGTTCAAATGTATTTATGATTTTTAAAGTCTTACCAATAGGAAGGTTTTTTAATTCTCGTATAATTGATTTGAATGGGTCTATCCCTTTCTCTAATTCCGGTCTTGCGTCAAAATCTATAATTACTTTATCTGTAAAATGGTCTGTTTTATTTTTTAATACCAATTTGCCACTATCCTGTCTCTTTTCAATATCAAAACCTATTGAAGATAATCTGTCAAGTAGAATTTCTGTTGATACTCCACCGATTTTAGCAGCATCAGCTATTGTAACTCTTGATGCCAACACCTTTCTTAATATTGGGTTTTTTAGTTTTTTAAAATGCTTGTTTATCGTTGCTATTGTATCAATCGCATCTTCATTTTCTTTGATTATCTCTGATATCTTTGTTTCAGAATTTATTAACATGACTATAATTTTTTATAAAAAATCTCATTGCAGTTATTTGCATAATCATCAAAATCATTTGAGTTATATATAAAACTTATCGTTAGTTAGATTAATTATAAATAACTAAAATTTCTAACAAAGAAGAATAGAAAAAGTTTCTTCAAAATGAATTAGAGTGCTATTTATAATTGTCTAAATAGTGCCTGTCTAAATAGTGAATGCAGGAAAATACCACAAATCATCACGATTTTAAAAATCACCTTCTTTTATCAATATGCTAAATGATTTTGAGACAAGTCTTGTTTTACAATTCATAATTAGGCTTGAGTTTTGTCTCTCCTTCTCCTGAATAGTAATCTGAGATGTATTTTACAACTTCATCAGGATCGTCTAGTACAGGAATTAAGTCCAAATCATGAGCGCTTATATTTTTTTCTTGTTTTAACATTATGTTGATAATCCAATCTCTCAACCCTAACCAAAATTCAGAGCCTACCAGTACAACAGGAACCCTTGTTATCTTTTTTGTTTGGATTAAAGTTAATACTTCAAATAGCTCATCTAAAGTTCCAAAACCTCCTGGCATCACAACAAAAGCCTGAGAATATTTTACAAACATAACCTTTCTTACAAAAAAGTATTTGAAATCTATTAATTTGTCATAATCAATATAAGGATTTGCTTCTTGTTCAAAAGGTAAATCTATGTTTAGTCCAATTGAGGCACCTCCTTTCTCTGTGGCTCCTTTATTTGCTGCTTCCATTATACCTGGACCTCCTCCTGAAATGATTCCAAAACCCTCTTCCACTAGTTTGTTAGCAATAGTTTTTCCTAATTGGTAATACTTGTGTTTAACGTTGGTTCTAGCTGAACCGAAAACGGTTACACTAGGGCCAACTTTGTTCATCGTTTCAAAACCATCAACAAACTCGGACATTACCTTGAACATTGTCCAAGAATTTTCCCCTTTTATTGATTTCCACTGTCTCCTTTCTTTTGGTATTAACTCTTTTCGTGTCATATGTGAATTATTTTATGTATTTAAATGTCTATATTACAATTAATTTAAATCATAATATAAAAACAAAATCTAGTTTCTCAAGTTTCTTAAAAACTTTTGAGAAAAGAACACAAAGATACGAAAATAATATGTTTCGGAGATAATATAAGTCGGGTTTATTTGTGACAAAGAATGTGAATGTAAATTTTGTCAATACACAAGTGTGTTGAATTAGCATCTGTTATTTGAAAAAAATAAAAATACAGTAATTATGTTGTTCAATTTTTATACCAAACCGTTATCAAGATGGTGAAATAGAAAAAGAATTAGTATTTGAAGATGAAGAAGTAAAAACTAAGCATTATATAATCAGTATACTGGTAGCGGTTTGGTATTATTTTCGATGATATTATGGAAAGACTCAATATAGAACAATTTGCAAGTCTTAACGATGCTAAATGTTAAAAAGTTAAGACTTGGTATACCTGAATCTTGCTTGACATCACACTAGTTATTATTTATAAATGAGCTTTCTTTATACGAATTAAATTTTTCATCAATAAATTGTTTTAATTCGTCGTAAGTATCAAACTTGTTAAAAAGCATGTCCAGATCATTGCTTTCTTTTTTAGGATTGAAAACATTTTTTTGAACATCAGTTTTACTAACGGATTTCTCACTTAATATAATCAACCTTTCCACTACATTTCTAAGTTCTCTGATATTTCCGGTCCATTGTAGTTCTTGTAATTCTTTTATAGCTCCTGCCGTAAATTCTTTTTTGGAGATATTATATTCATTGCAAATTAATGTCGAAAAATAGTCAACTAGTAATGGGATATCTTCAATACGCTGGTTTAGTTTAGGTACGTTTATTATGATAACTGCCAATCTGTGATATAAATCTTCACGAAACTTTCCTTTTCTGATTAGTGATTTTAAATCTTTATTGGTGGCAGCAATTACTCTGACATTTACTTTGATCTCTTTCTCGCCTCCTACTCTCATGATTTTGTTCTCTTGCAATGCTCGTAAGACTTTTGCCTGAGCTGACAAACTCATGTCACCTATCTCATCAAGAAATAAAGTTCCTCCATTTGCTAATTCGAATTTTCCGATTCTTTGTTTTACAGCTGAGGTAAAAGAACCTTTTTCATGTCCAAATAGTTCGCTTTCAATCAATTCAGAAGGTATTGCAGCGCAGTTTACTTCTACAATAGGTCTATCTTTTCTGTTGCTTTTTTCATGGATATTTCTTGCGACAAGCTCTTTTCCTGTACCATTTTCTCCCATTACGAGTATTCTGGCTTCAGTAGGTGCTACTCTGTCAATAGTATTAAATAATTCTTTGATTATTTTTGATTTTCCTATAATAGTTGTTGGTTGTGTGTTCTTTATTCTTTTTTGCAATACTTTTTTCTCCGTTATTAACGTAGTCCTATCTTGTGCATTTCTTAAAGTGATTAATAGTCTATTAAGATCCGGTGGCTTCTGTATAAAGTCGTAAGCCCCTTTTTTTACTGCTTCTACAGCCGTATCAATAGTCCCATGACCAGAGATCATAACCACAGGGACATCCGGATTTAATGTCTGAATTCGTTCAAGTGTCTCCATTCCATCCATCTTAGGCATTTTTATGTCTAGGATAATTATATCATAATCATTTCTTTTGATTTTGATAAGACACTCAAAGCCATCACTAGCCTCATCAACTTGATATTTTTCAAACTCGAGTATGTTTTTTAAAGTATTTCTTATACTTCTATCATCGTCTACTATTAAAATTTTTGCCATAGGATTGTAGTTTCTTATTTCATCTTAAATACATCTAAAATTAAAGTTTTAACTTTAGAGTGCAAATATATATTAAATATTTTAATAATGTATAATAAATTACAAAATATTTAACTATAAATTTATGAAATTAGCAATGTGTTTTTGAATATGCGAAGGATATTGTCGTATGTCACATAGTGTCTGTCCATAAAGTTATTAAAATTTTAAAATAATCTTTTGCGATATTTCTATTTTCCTCAACTCACAGATACTAAGGTATCTCTGATTATCAGAAAGATAAAAATCTCATCTAAAATCTTTTAAAAAAAACTCATGCACTTTATGGACGGGCACGAATTCGACGCGAGATGCCGTAGCGATAAGATAAGTAATACCGATAAGCAGTATGAAAATCTCTGTCGATACCAAAATAAGAACTAAAATATACAGTTCTGCAAAGATCCAAATATGACATCGCGAGAGTATCAAAAAAGGGCGCTAATACACCATAAGACACAGGTCTTAAGGATATAATGTTAATAACCCAGTAGAAAAAATGTTATTTTTTTTTATTCTAAGATATTTTTTATATATTTGTTCCGTATATAAACAAGTTATATCTCAGCAGGGTTATTGGAATTTAGTAGATATTTAGGAGTTTTTCATAAAGGTTTGTGTGTTTATCTTGCAGAAAAGACATCATTTGATTCGGGATTTTTAAGGGCAAAAAAGTGTTGTTCTTCAGTCTTGGAAAAAAGGAAAAAATCGAACTTTGGCAATTGAGCTTTAAGGATAGTGATAGTTCATAAATTACCACTACGAATCGGTAAATTTCATTGAGCTTAGTTGATAATTCAGTGTTTTAGACATTTTTTACCGTTAAAATCAAGTTTGGAAATTAAGACTGAAAATTAGTGATAATCCCTTGAGTTCAGGCAAAAAAAGTAAAAATTGCCAACGCGCATTTTGGGTAAATTGGGAGAAAATATTGATTTTTAAGCTAAAAGTTTTAAAAATTCGGTAAAACTTGTTAATTTTGGGAGGTGGTGGAATGGCATTATTCTTTTTAGTGGAAAAATCAGTTAAAATTCGTTAAAAACGGATTACTGTTTAAGCCCTGACGAAGTCGGGTGAGTTTAATACGTTTAGAATTTTAAGTGATTTTGGAGCGTGAAAAAAAGAATACAGCCTTGATTTTTTTTGTTTCT
>JALSPK010000061.1 GCA_026986005.1 Saprospiraceae bacterium | reverse complement strand
GCATTGAAAATGTAAAAGAAATAGACTCAGGAATATGGGTTTTCGGTTTGTTGGGTGAATTGAATTACACATTGAAAATGAACAGTAGATTGAGATTAACAAGTTCTGTTAGTTACCAAAAATTTCAAGGAAAAAATAATTATTTTAGATATCCATTAAATGGTCTTGATATTATTTACGATCGTGAGTTTAAATTTAACCATTGGGATAACCTATACATGTATTATAGTATAGGAATGATGTATAGGATAGTGAAATAATCAAATAGGTAGAATAGTATATTCCGGCAAGAGGTCAGAAGACTTTTGTCTTGGAGCGTGTGTATTTATCTGGCAAGAGGAGCGGAGTGCTTTGCTTAGGGGGAGAAGGGTTTTTTGAAAAGTAAACTATATGTGACTATGAAAAAATATAAGCTTTGATATGTATCTTGCCAGTCTCGCACAAAAAGATAGAAATATTTTTTATATCTTTGTCTTATATTCTATTATTGTCGTACATTTATAGATTTAAATCAGGAATATGGAAGAATATATTAACACAGAGATAAAGGGTAATTATGCGGAAATTGAGTTTTTTCATCCCTCGCATAATTCATTACATTCTAGGATGCTTGAGAGTTTAATATTAGCCATTGAAAAGTTGGAAGATGTAGAGACAGTAACTGCTATAATACTTAAGAGTGGTGGAGATCGTACATTTTGTGCCGGTGCTAATTTTGATGAAATGAAATCCATTGTTAGCTTTGATCAAGGAATGGAATTCTTTTCTGGTTTTGGTCGGGTTATACTGGCGATGAAGAATAGTTCTAAACTAATAATTGGCAGAATTCAAGGCAAAGCAGTTGGGGGAGGAGTCGGTTTAATCTCTGCATGTGATATTGCATTTGCCACAAAATACGCTTCGATTAGGCTAAGTGAGTTGTCTATTGGGATAGGACCATTTGTTATTGCACCGGCTGTTGAACGAAAGATTGGTCTTGCTTCTTTTTCAGAATTAACTCTAAATCCTAAAGCATGGAAAGATGCATTTTGGTGCAAAGGAAAGGGGCTGTATTCTGAAGTATTTGATTCAACTGTTCAGCTTGACCAATATGTTGAAACATATGCCAAAGAAATTAGTTCTTACAATAAAAATGCAATTATTGAGAATAAAAAAGTATTGTGGGATGGAGTAAAAGATTTGGACAAACTTATGCTGGCAAGGGCTGCAATAACCGGAAAATTAGTGCTTAATTTGAAGTTGTAGAGCTTACTGCATTATATTGCTGTTAAGAGCGTACGAAAGTCCAATTGAAGGGCTAAGTCCTAGTGTGATGTTATAAACCGTACCTAAATTCATATAAATATTACTTTTTATCGCATACATTATACCCATACTAAAATCAGCAACCCCATTCAAATCGTTTTTATACCCCAAAGAAATTGAGAAAATATTCAACGGTTTATATTCGATAGCAGTTTTTACGAACAACCCGTATTCAATATGTTTTTCCAATTCACCATACAGAACAATATTTTCTGAGGCATTATATTTCGCTCCCAACGATATTATAGTAGGTATATCCGATTCACCAATATACCTTATTGGAAATGGATTTGACACATGAAATCCCATACTAAAATTGTCTGTAAAATCATGTAAAATACCAGTTTCAAAACTTATAGTACTTTTACTTCCATAATTTTTTATGTTTAGATTATATGCATTCAATTGAATTGCTATTCCTGTAGAGTTATTGAGTTTTCTGGCATAAGCAAACCCGAATAGGAATTCATTAAACTCCGATACTCCAAATTTTTTAATAGTAAATCCAAATGTCCCTATTTTTTGAAAACTTTTAGCAATTGCAAAATTAATAGCACTCAAATCAAGAGATAAAAACCTATTTTCATAACTTGCATCAACTTCAAGACCTTTAAGAAAAGCTAGTCCTGCCTGATTTGTATAGTTTGCATTAATATCTTTAAATGTAGTTGATATATTTGCCAATGAATTTGATTTTGCACCAAATGATTCGAGGGTCGAAAATTGTGCATATGAAGCTTTAGTTAGAAATAAACTAAGCATAAATACCATAATGATAATTGTACTTTTCCTTTTCATAGGATAAAAGTACAAAAAAAATGGTAAATGGAGTAGCGCTTTTGTAATAAAATGCATCTTAATATAAAATTTTCAATATATGAAAGGGTAATGAAATTCATGCATTGACATATTAATAATAGTTAAAATATGAAAAAATATGCTCATTTTTACAGATTAAAGCTTTTTTTTATAAGATTTAGCTCATATTTTTCTAAATGCACTATTCATATTATGAATATTAAGAATTAAGTTTTATTTTTGCCCTTTGTAAATTGAGAAGATAATAATTTTAATAATTATAAGAAAAAACTAGTATGAAAAAATTATCGATTTTATTTTTAATTATGCTATTTTCAGGATTTTTGGTTGCCCAAAGTCAGCAGTATTCTAAAGGCATTACTGTGAAAAAATTGTTTTTGGATTTTGAGTCACAAAAAGAGGGAGGTAGTATTACAGCATTCAAAGAGTACCGACATGGATTTGAGTTAGGGTTGTCACATAGATTGACAAAAAACATCAATCTTTATGTTCCCGGCAAATTTGGAGTGGTGAAAGATTCAATGCAAGGAGCATATAAGACGGTTTTAGGTGCTGATGCTGTATTGCAGTATTTTTTCTACAATGAAAAATCAAATTTTGTTCCTTATTTGATGGGTGGTATTGGGATGATGAAGTATTATAAAGGAGACAAAGATTTAATGATACCAATAGGAGCAGGTTTGAATTTTAAAGTGAATGAACGAGCTTTTATAAATGTTCAGTCAGAGTATAGAGTTAGTTTGAATCTTAAAAAGAATGTTCTTCACCACGGTATTGGAATTGTTTACATGTTTGGTGGTGTGCACAAACCAAAAGTCATACAAGATAGTGGATTCAAGGATGAAGACAATGACGGTGTGAGAGACGATATTGATCTATGTCCGCAAGTAAAGGGTGTGCCGGCATTAAATGGATGTCCGGACTCTGACGGAGATGGAGTACCTGATTATAAAGATGTCTGTCCTGATGTAAAAGGGTTGAAAAACATGAAAGGATGTCCTGACTCTGATGGTGATGGAATTCCTGACAATGAAGATGAGTGTCCAAATATGCCTGGCAAGAAGCTAAATAACGGATGTCCCGAATCTAATACTGTCAAAGACAGAGATGGGGATGGTGTTGCTGATAGTGCAGATAAGTGTCCTGATCAAGCAGGTCCGGTCAATACAGGAGGATGTCCTGATAGAGATAATGATGGAGTAGCAGACAATATGGATAATTGTCCGGGTGTAGCCGGTTCTATAGCAGCTCACGGATGTCCTGATAGAGATAATGATGGCGTACCTGACAATGTAGATAAATGTCCTGATAAAGCAGGTATAGCTAGTTTGGGTGGATGTCCTGAGGTAAAGAAAAGCCCCGATAGAGACAATGATGGAGTACCTGATTTGAAAGATAAATGTCCTGATAAGGCAGGTTTATCTATTTATCAAGGGTGTCCGGATTCTGATGGAGATGGGTTAGATGATTTTAACGATAGATGTCCTACTATGGCAGGACCAATAGAAAATAAAGGGTGTCCTAA
Organism: Saprospiraceae bacterium; assembly: GCA_026986005.1. Lineage (GTDB taxonomy): Bacteria > Bacteroidota > Bacteroidia > Chitinophagales > Saprospiraceae > JADJGA01. The sequence goes on along the minus strand of JALSPK010000061.1, from coordinate 10,813 downwards.
GATTACTGTCGAGGATAAGAAAACACTAGATGTAGCTATGAGATCTGTACAGTTTGATTTGGGTAAATCATCTTTGAAGACTATATCATACAAAATTTTAAATCAAGTAGCTGGAATTATGGAAAGATATCCTGACTATAATTTGGTGATAAGTGGTCATACGGATAATACCGGATCAGCATCAAAAAATCAAAAGTTATCTTCCGAAAGAGCAAAAGCATGTTATAATTACTTATTGGCTCAAGGAATTGATTCAAGTAGGATGAGTCATGTTGGATATGGAGAATCTAGACCGATTGCAAATAATAAAACTCTTAGAGGTAGATCTTTGAATAGAAGAGTTGAATTTAGTTTAGTTCCTGCTAAATAAATATAAATTGAAAAATTATCAAACAAGAGCCGGTAGTGTAAATATTACCGGCTTTTATTTTGTTAATATTTTATTAATCTATTTCATTTCAAACAATATTTTTACTTTAGACGTTTATAAATATGGTGAATAAAATAATCGCTAAAACAAATCGAACAATATGAAAAAAATCATGATTTTTGTGTTTATAATGTCTGCATTTTCAAGTTTCGCACAAAAAAAACACAATATACAATTCAATATAGCAAATTACGACAATGATACTTTGCTATTAGCGTATTTCTATGGGGAACAACAGTTGGTCAAAGATACTCTTTACGCAAAAAAACCGGGACTATTTGAATACAAAGGAGATTCGCTGATTGATGCTGGGGTCTATATCGCATTAGTTTATCCGAGTAAAGAGTATTTTCAGTTTATGGTCAATAGCAAAGATCAAAAATTTAAAATATACACTGATTACAAAGATTTGCAAGATATCAAAATAAAAGGTTCAAAAGACAATAAATTGTTTTTTGGGTATTTGGAATATATCAAAAACCAGAATAAAATAGCACAACAATTACTTAAGGAAAAAAGTAAATTGGATAGTTTGAAGCAAGACACAAAGGAAATTGATGACAGACTGAATGAATTGGATACAAACGTTGGCAAGTATCAACAGGATATATTGAAAAAATATCCGGATTTTTTAACAAGCCTGTTGATAAAATCAAATATTGATGTTAAAATTCCTGATTTTGATGGAACTGAAGATGAGATAAAAGAAAAAAGATACCGTTATTATTACAAACACTATTTTGATAATATGGATCTGAAACATCCTGCTGTGCTGCGAACCCCCTATATTCATAATAAAATAGAGGATTTTATTGATAAAATGACTGTGCCGATAGCAGATAGTATATCGAAATCAATAGATTTTGTATTGTCCAAAATGTCTCCTCAAAGTGATATTTGGAAATATTACGTTTCATATTTTCTTAATAAGTATGCTAAGTCCAATATTGTAGGTATGGATGCAGTTTTTGTGCATATGGCGCAGAATTATTATGGAAAAGGGTTAACGCCTTGGGTTGAAGAGAAATCTTTGATTAGAATACTTGATAGCGCTATTAGAATGGAGGGGGTTTTAATAGGAAAAACCGCACCTGAACTTTTATTATATAAACAAGATAAAACACCTGTAAGATTAAAAGATATTAAATCAGATTACACTATTTTATATTTTTGGAAACCGGATTGTGGACATTGTAGACATTCTATTCCAAAATTGTTGGAGTTTTATGATAAATATAAGGATAGAGGTGTAGAAGTAGTTACTGTTTGTACAAAGTTAGGAAAAAAAGTGGAAAAATGTTGGGACGGGGTAAAAGATTTAAAAATGCAGAAAATTCTTTATAATCTGGCAGACTATAAAAATCTATCAGGTTTTCATGCTAATTTTAATATAAGAGCTACACCTACTGTATTTGTATTGGATAAAAATAAAAAGATTTTGATAAAACAAATTCCTACTGAAAAATTAGGTGAAGTAATGGATAGTATTTTTAAAGAAGAAGGACAGAAATAAGAAGCACCCCAAAAATCTTTGGTTTAAAAAATTAAATACGTTATAGATAGACACTAAATAAAAAAATATTATGAAAGGAATAAAGCTACTTCGCAATCTTACACTTATTAGTATTACTATAATAGCATTTTCATGTTCAACTACTAAAATCATTACATCTGAAAATAGTGAATTTATCAAATCAATCAAGAATGAATATGCTCCGGATTCAAGAGTGGCTGTATTTAATGTTAAAGCTGTAATGAAAGGAAAGGACTTAGTTTATTCCGGTGAAACTACAAGTGAAGAGGCAAAGAATAAACTTTTGGCTAAGACTTCGTATCAGTTTAAAGGATTGAGGAATATAGTTGATAATATCAAGGTATTACCTGCCAAATCTCTTGGAGAAAAAACAAGAGGAGTGGTTAAAATTTCTGTTTGTAATATAAGATCAAAGCCAAAACATTCTTCTGAACTTTCGACACAGGCTATTTTAGGAACACCTGTTAGGATTTTGAAAAAAGAAAATTCTTGGTATTATATCCAAACACCTGATGGCTATTTGGGATGGGTAGATGCCGGTGGAATCATACAGATGTCCAAATTTAATCAACATAATTGGTTTGATTCTGAAAAAATTATTTTTACCGATGTATATGGTTTTGTATATAAAGAACCAAATGTCCAATCAAAAACAATCTCTGACATCGTAGAAGGAAGTATTTTGAAATTGATTGGCGAATCTTTGAATAAGAAGTTTTGGGTTGTTGGTTTTCCTGACAATAGAGTTGGGTATATAGATAAGAGGTCATCAGCTAAGTTTAAGCAGTATTTGAATAGTAAAAATAGTTATACAGACAGGGATATTATCTCAGCTGCGGAAAAATTAATGGGATTTCCTTACTTATGGGGTGGTACTTCGGCCAAAGCATTGGACTGTAGCGGATTTACCAAAACCGTATATTTTATGCACGGTATTCTTTTGCCGCGAGATGCATCCCAGCAGGTAAAGGTTGGTAAACCAATAACAATAGATCCCAAATTCAGTAATTTGAAGCGTGGGGATTTATTATTTTTTGGTAATAAAAGAAAAGACGGTACGGAACGAATAACTCATGTCGCGATATATCTTGGAAATGGAAAAATTATTCATGAGACCGGACAAGTAAAGGTTCAGAGCTTGGTGAAAGGCGATGAGGATTTTGCGGAATATCGTTTGAAAACATTGAAACAAGCAAGAAGAATTATCGGATTTGCCGGTGAATACGATGTCAAGAAGTTAATATATGTTAAAGATTATTGGGAATAGAAACATTTGGTATTAGAATAGCGTCTTTTATATGATATTAGCTTTTATTGAGGATTATTTTGGATAAGTTGCAACTATCATATCTAATAATAAAAAATCAATAACCTTAATGTTTTAGAAATATCTATAAAAATGATAAATAATAAAAGATTTATAATTGGATTAGTTGTATTATTAATATCCTTGGTTTATAGGGGTAATAGCCAAAATACATATACTTCTGCTAGTGATTCGGACAAAGAAGCGATTAAAATATTGAATAAAACAAAAGATGTTTTAAATAATTCAAAATCTATCATTTTTGAATATTCGCTATTGGTAAGAATGCCGGAAATGGAGCCACAGGTGACAAATGGTATAGCCAAACAAAAAGGAGATAAGTATTATATTGAAATTGGAGACAAAATGCTTTATTGTAATGGAGAGAATGTTCAAGTTTATTCACAGACTCAAAATGAATTGCAAATTAATGACATAGATGAAGACGGAGGAATGTTAACTCCTGCATCAGTTTTAAATTTATTTGGTGAAGACGGTTATATTTTTGTGCTAGGGAAAGAAAAGAAAATTAATAGGAAAAAATACTATAATTTAATTTTTAAGCCTGTTGAAAGATTTTCTGAATATATTAAAATTGAAGCATTAATAGATAAAATAAGCTTTTTGCCTTATAAGATAAAAATGCTTTATAGGGATGGAACTAAAAATATACTTGATATAAATTCCGCAAAAATTAATTTGGTACTAGACGATAATATTTTTAGTTTTGACAAGAATAAACATCCTGATGTTTCTATTGAAGACCTCAGAATGAATTAAACTATGTTAATTGTTTATATAAATTTTCTTAACAAAAACCCTGCTTCCTATTTGGAATCGTACGATATAAATACCTGAGGTAAAATCGCTAATGTCTTTTTTAAATAGATGTTCTCCATTTTTAAGCACATAGTCAAATACTTTACTACCTATTGTTGTGTAAATACTAATCTTGGAGTTATTAAATACCAATTCATCTGACACTATATAAATATTGTTAAAATCCGAATAAATCTCCCAATTTCCTTCCCCTAAATAATCATTGGTCGTTACTTTATGAGGACAATTTATTATTCCAGGTTCTATTACATATTTGCAATTATCAACTTCTAAGTCCTGAAAAATATACTCTAGCTCAAGACTGTCATTACAATTATATGCTTCGAGTTTTATAGGAAGATCTGCATAAGCGAAGTGACCGTAGTTTTTACCATTACCTTTAATATAAAAACTATCTGAAGTGTTATTGCGTAATATCTCATTAATTGTAACCCAATAAAGAGATATTGAATCAAAAGTGGTTGAATACAGTACACCTGTTATATTGCAATCAAAATAATCACAGTCAGGAGACGCAAACTCCAAATCAGAACAACACTTTCCATCATCTATGCAGACTAAAACATCATACTTGCCTGAATCCGATATTCTATAATCCCTAATATGAAGAGGTAGATCATTTAAACTATACTTTTTTATCATATCATCATCAATATTCAATTGAAATGAATCTTTTCTATTTCTCGCATAGTCAAAGTCTAAGATGAAATTAAATGTGCTGTCACTAGTACACTCTTTATCCCTGATATCAATTTCACCAATTTCACATAATTCACAACAAAATGATGAAAAGCTACCGAAAGTAAAACAATCATTATTCTCCACATCCGCTATTACAATATTAAGAGTTGAATCGCAGTCTACTTCCATAGAATTCAATTCAAACTCTTCTCTTATAAAAAAAGTATCTATTATCATCTTGTTTGCGTATTCCTTTGTGTCATATTTCTCCCCATTTACTAATATTACGTATCCTTTGCTGCCGGGATTAGAATGATCAAAAGAAAAAGATATATTCTTATTATAATTTTCATCACATTCATAAGAAATCAATTTAAGATGTGAAATTTCACATTGAGGACATTCTCCGCTATTAATGGGGTAACTTGCAAAGCAAAAAACATTATCAATATCGCTTAAAAACAATTCATAAATAGAATCATTGTTGGGAAAAGGACCTGAAACAACAGGTAAATCATTAAACGAGAATTTGCCAAAATACTTTTCTTCATAGCCGAATTCAAAAGTATCACTAGTTTTTAAATGCTTAAAATCAAATAAAATGTAGAAGCTATCAACATTACATTCAATTCTTGTGTATTTGAAGTCAAATATTGCACATTCACATGGGTTTTCAACAAACACGGTTTTGTAACAATTAGAGTTTATGTCTACTATTTTTAGAGTGTCCTCCTCATTACCGGAGTAAATATCGTTTTGTACTACAACGGGAAGTTGATTGATGCTATAACGCTTAATAAACTGATTATTGGAAAATACATCAAAAGAATCTATTTCACTATCAGAGATAGTAAAATTAAGGGTAAAAGAATAGCTGGCATTTTCAATACAATTAATATCCTCTACTGTCGGAGACTCTATTCCACATTGTCCGATTATGAATGAATTTAAATTTAAAAGAATGAAAATAACGATTATTGATTTATAAAAATTCATATTAAACTACTTTAATTATTTACAAAAATACGATAACATTAACTAATCTAATAGTAAGAGGGCTAAAATGTCAAAAACGTTGCAAAAATTTACATATTATTAAACAAATATTGTAAAATAGATTATTTTTGCACACTTAAAATTTCAAAAAAGAAGGTTATGGTTCAAATTTTTATTACAGGAGGTACTTTTGATAAAGAGTATAATTATATCACGGGGAAATTATTTTTTAAAAACACACATGTTCCTCAATTGCTCGAACAAGGTAGGAATAATGTTGACAGGGATATAAAGACATTGATGATGGTTGATAGTCTTGAGATGACAAGTGAAGACAGAGAAATAATTGTTCATAATTGTAAGAAATCTAAATATGAAGATATTATTGTGACTCATGGAACTGATACAATAGTGGAAACAGCAAAAGTATTAGCCGCAGCCAACCTCAAAGGTAAAACTATTATTTTGACCGGGGCGTTAATACCTTCAGCTTTTGGAAATTCATCGGATGGATTCTTTAACTTGGGGGCTAGTCTTGCATTTGCTCAAGCATTATCACCGGGAGTATATATTAGTATGAATGGTAAATATTTTAATTGGGATAATGTAAAAAAAAATAGGAAGACGGGCTTTTTTGAAGAAATAAATTAAGATAAGTAACAATATAAAAATGAAACAATGAAATTTAAAGAACCCGAAGCATTGAATGGAGTAGCTAAGTTCCATGAATTATTTAAATTGCCGGTTATTGATGAGCCAAAAATACCCTCTAAAGAAAGAATAGAACTAAGAATTTCATTGCTTGAAGAGGAATTGAGTGAGCTTAAAAAAGCAATTGATGAAGATGATTTGGTAGAAGTTGCAGACGCTTTTGCTGATATTCAGTATGTACTTTCTGGAGCTATTTTGGAATTTGGATTAGGACATAAGTTCAAAGCATTATTTGATGAAGTCCAAAGATCAAATATGAGCAAGACTTGTAAAACAATGGAAGAAGCTGAAAAAACCAGATTGTATTACAAGGAGAACAGGGGAGTGGATTCTTATATAGAGAAAAGTGGCGAAGAATTTTTGGTCTATAGAGTAGGGGATAGTAAAGTTTTGAAATCTGTAAAATACTCTGCTGCGGATATTCCAAGTATTTTATTTAAAAAGTAATTGGGGTTAATCTCGCAACAAAATACGATTTATTTCGTTAGACAAATCGTACAAATTATATAGATGTCAGTAAAAATACATAATCTTACAAAAACCTATGGAAATCAACTTGTCTTGGACAATATCTCCTTTGAAGTGGGTAAATCTGAGATTTTAGGATTTTTAGGTCCTAATGGTGCTGGAAAAACTACCACCATGAAGATCATAACGGGTTCATTGCTTCCTGATAAAGGAGAAGTATCGGTAAGTGGGTATGATGTATTTTCTGATATTCAAGAAGTAAAGAAGAGGGTCGGTTATCTGGCAGAGCACAATCCATTGTACGATGAAATGTATGTAAAGGAGTTTTTGCTTTTTATTGCAGGAGTTTATGGTGTTGATAAGAAGGTAGCAAAAGTAAAAGAGATGATAGAACTTACCGGACTATCACAAGAGCAAAATAAGAAAATAATTCAATTATCCAAAGGCTATAAACAAAGGGTTGGTTTGGCTCAGGTTTTATTAAACGATCCTGAAGTTTTGATTTTAGATGAGCCTACCACAGGATTAGATCCTAACCAATTGAAAGAGATAAGAGCATTGATTAAGGAAACTGGCAAAGATAAAACAGTTATTTTTTCCACGCATATTATGCAAGAGGTTCAAGCTCTATGCGACAGAGTTATTATTTTGAATAATGGGAAAATAGTAGCCGATGATAGTATTGATAAATTGGATGGATATATATCTTCAAATACTAAATCCGTTTTGGTTCAGTTTGATGAAATAGTTGAAACAGGATTGTTGAAAATGCTAAAATCCGTTGATTCCGTCACTTTATTGGATAGTAAATTAATCAAACTTGAAGGAAATGATGATTATCTGATGAGAAAAGAGATTTTTAATTTTGCAAAAGCCAATGATTATACTATTTTATCTATGTATAAGGAAGATATTGATGTTGAGAATATTTTTAGTAAATTAACACATTAATAGTTTATGCTGTCAATATTTAAAAAGGAAATAAGTGTCTTTTTCGGTTCATTAATCGGTTATATTGTAATCGGTGTATTTCTTGTGTTTACAGGTTTAGTCATGTGGGTTTTTACCGACACCAGTATATTGGAGTATAGTTATGCGACAATGGATTCCTTATTCTATTTGGCGCCGACTATGTTTTTATTTTTGATACCTGCAATCACTATGAAAAGCTTTGCTGAAGAAAGCAATAGAGGTACATTAGAATTGCTCTTTACAAAGCCAATCACCGATAATGACATAGTGTTAGGAAAGTTTTTTGCTAATATTGCGTTAGTTGTATTTGCTATTTTGCCAACTTTGGTCTATTTTTATTCGATTTATCAACTAGGTGCACCTAAAGGCAATATCGATTCTGGTGCAGTATTTGGTTCATATATTGGTTTGGTATTTCTTGCTGCGGTATTTGTTGCAATTGGACTATTTAGCTCTTCATTAACTAATAATCAGGTTGTTGCTTTTGTAATTGCAATTTTCCTTTCATTTTTTGTGCATTGGGGATTTGATTATATCAGCAAAATACCTGTTTTTTTTGGGGTATGGGATGATTTTATTCAACGATTTGGGATAGATTATCATTACAGGTCGATGAGCAGGGGATTGTTTGACTCTAGAGATGTGATTTATTTTATCTCTTTGATTGTCGTATTTTTATTATTGACAAATTTTGTATTAAAACAAAAGAAATATTGATTTGAATAAAAAGGATAACTTATTAAGATTGGTCGTGGTATTATTGATTATATTATTTATCAATATAATAGGACAATATTACCATAAATATTATGATTTTACCGACGATAAAAGATATACTCTAACCGAACCAACAAGAGAGCTGCTATCAAGCCAAAAAGACATAGTGTTTGTGAAAGTTTTATTAGGCGGAGAGTTGCCTTCAGGGTTTAAAAGACTACAAAATAGTGTAAGAGATATTTTAAATCAATTCAAATCGATAAATCCTAAGATTGACTTTATTTTTCAAAATCCTATGGAGGGTACAGTCAAGCAAATAAATAAAGTTAAGCAAGATTTAAAAAAAGAAGGTATTGTTCCTGTAAATTTGTATATCGGAGAAGGAGATTCTAAGACACAAAAGAGTATATATCCTTATGCGATACTCAATTTTGGTAAAAGGGTATATGTAGTCAACTTGCTTGAATCTCAGGTGAGTGGGATTCCTCAAGAGGAAACATTAAATAATTCCGTAGCACTTCTTGAGTACAAATTTGCTAATGCAATTCATAAATTGAGAATGGAGAGAAAGGGAAATATCGTTTTTGTAGGTGACAAGGGCGGAATTGATGACGTCCATATAAATACTTTATTTAAAGATTTAAGTAAATACTACTTTGTCGGTAAGATCAAACTTGATAGCACACATCGTATTCATAAAGATATTGATTTGCTCATTGTTGCCAGACCGACAAAGAAATTTAGTTCTAAAAATCAATTTGTCATAGACCAGTATTTGATGCATGGCGGTAACATTATATGGCTTATTGATAAAGTTGAAGCTGATCTGGATAGTATTAATAAATATGGTATGTATACTCCTAGACAGATTGAAACGGGGTTGGACGATATGTTTTTTAAGTATGGTATTAGGATAAATCCCAATTTGATACAAGACATACAGTGTACTAGAATCCCTCAAAAAATAGGAATGAGTGGAGGGAAGCCACAAATAGAACCGTTTCCTTGGTATTATCACCTGCTTGTTAATTCAAATTCATCTCATCCAATATCTAGTGGTATTAGCGATCTATGGATGCCATTCGTTAGTTCAATCGACACATTGCAAACCTTTAATAATTTAAAAAAGACTATTTTACTCACATCTTCACGTACTAGCCGCTTTCAGTTGTATCCAATGAGGTTGACATTTCAAATTATGAAATATAAACCGCAATTGAAGAATTTCAATAAACCGTTTTTACCTATTTCGGTACTTGTTGAAGGTGAATTTGAGTCTTTTTTTAAAAATAAACTCACTAGTGAAACAAAAGATATGCTCACAAAGATCGGAGATAAATTTGTTGATAAAAGTATAAAACCCGGAAAAATGATTTTTGTGGGTGACGGTGAATTTGTCCAAAACCTTTATAATACAAAATTGAATAAACCTACTCCGATTGGTTATAACAAATGGGAAAATTTTACATTTCAAGGAAATAGAGATTTTATTCTTAATGCTGTTGAGTATATGATGGATGATGCCGGTATCGTAAAGGCGAGATCAAAAAGGGTTAAATTACGGCTTTTAGATAAAGGCAAATTGATGAAAGAGAAAACAAAATGGCAATTAATTAATATTGTTTTACCTTTGATTTTGTTGTTGATTTTTGGATTCTTGTTTAGTTTTTATAGAAAAAGAAAATACAGTTAAAAGTTTTCAGGCTGACACTCTATTCCGGAGTACCAACTTCAAAAGGATTATCAGGATTATTGCTCCATTCAAACCAGCCTCCATCATATACAGATACATTTGGCCAACCCATTAGATATGCGTTGAAAAAGGCTTCACTACCTCTCCATCCAGTACCACAATAAAATGAAAGATGTTTGTCAGGAGTTAAACCTGCGTCTCTCAATTGTGTCTCTATCTCATAATATTCTCTTGTAGTATGGTCAATATTTCTATAATTTTCCATGTGATAGGCATCTGTACCGCAATTACCAAAAACAGATCCTGGAATTCTTCCTTTATTTTGAATATAGTTGTATCCGCTGACTTCACCAATGTATTCTGCCCATGACCTAACACTTACCAACTCTTTGTTAGATGACTTTATATATTCTTTTGCTAGTGTCGTATCAATGAATATATTTGGCCTGCCGGGAACTTTTGAAC
>JALSPK010000060.1 GCA_026986005.1 Saprospiraceae bacterium | reverse complement strand
TTGATCCGAACCCGTCCCCAATGCTTTGGGGATGACAGGCAGTCAATCTAACCAGCTGAACTACCGGACCAAAAAATAATATAATTTATTTTTTCAAAAATTAAATTTGATCCGAACCCGTCCCCAATGCTTTGGGGATGACAGGCAGTCAATCTAACCAGCTGAACTACCGGACCAAAAAATAATATAATTTATTTTTTCAAAAATTAAATTTGATCCGAACCCGTCCCCAACGCTTTGGGGATGACAGACAGTCAATCTAACCAGCTGAACTACCGGACCAAAAAATAATATAATTTATTTTTTCAAAAATTAAATTTGATCCGAACCCGTCCCCAACGCTTTGGGGATGACAGGCAGTCAATCTAACCAGCTGAACTACCGGATCATTTTGCAAATCAACAACACTTTTGTTATTTAGCGACCGCAAAGGTAGTAAATTTATAATTACATAACCAAAAATTATTATTATTTTTTTTAAAAAATAATGTTCTCTAATAAATTTACCTATTTTGGCATAATAAATGACAAACTATGTCTTATTGACATAAAAGTCTTGTATTTTTGCAATGGTATGAAAATTGAGATACTATTGTTTTAGTACTAAATAGAAAACATGAAAAAAGATATATTATTTCAAAATATAATAAGTGAAGTTGATTTGTCATCTGTTCTAGGTATTACTGATGATGAGATTAATTTACTAAAAGATGAAAATATTCCTGATGAGCTTCCTATTTTAGCTTTGACAAATTCTATTTTATATCCGGGAATGGTAATTCCAATAACCATAGGCAGAAAAAAATCTATTTTAGCTGTTGATTATGCAGAAAAAAACGATGGATGGATTGGCATTTTGACACAAGAAGATAAAGATCAAGAAGATCCAAAATCAGAAGACTTATTTCAAACCGGTACGGTAGCAAAAATAGTAAAGAATCTTAAAATGCCTGACGGTACATATACCGCAATTATTCAAGGCAAATATAGATTTAAACTAAAGGAGTTGACTTCAATAGAGCCATTTTTAAAAGGTAAAATAGAAATTGTACTTGATGAATTACCATCAAAAGACATTGAATTTGATGCATTGATTTCATCTATTAAAGAGAAGTCTAGAAAGATTGTGGAAATGTCTCCACAAATCCCAAATGAAGCGATAATAATGCTTGAAAATGTCAAGAGCAATATTTTTTTGTTAAACTTTTTGGCATCTAATCTCAATATTCCAATTAGTGAGAAGCAAGAGATTCTTGAGATAAACGATATAAAGACCCGAGCCTTAAAAGTATTGGAATTAATAAATAGTGAATTAAAAATGCTTGAGGTAAAAGGCAAAATAGAATCTCAAGTAAGAAAAGATATTGAAAAAAATCAAAAAGATTATTTTTTAAATCAACAACTGATCAAAATTCAAGAGGAACTGGGAGACAATCCTCAAAAAGAGGAATTTCATAAATTTGAATTAAGGGCTAAGAAAAAGAAATGGCCTAAATATGTGGAAAACAAATTTAAGAAAGAACTTAATAGGCTTAAAAGGATGAATTCGCATATGCCGGATTATTCTGTTTCACTAAACTATCTTGAGTTGCTTTTGGATTTACCTTGGAATAAGTATACTAAAGATAATTTTGATCTCAGAAAAGTAAAAAAAGTATTGGATGAAGACCACTATGGTCTTGATGACGTGAAAGAAAGGGTTTTGGAGCATTTGGCTGTATTAAAGATAAAAGGAGATATGAATGCTCCAATATTGTGTTTAGTGGGTCCTCCCGGTGTTGGTAAAACCTCTTTGGGTAAATCTATTTCCAGAGCATTGGACAGGAAGTTTATAAGGATGTCTTTGGGGGGATTGCATGACGAAAGTGAAATAAGAGGTCATAGAAAAACTTATATTGGTGCTTTGCCCGGTAGAATTATTCAATCTATCAAAAAGGTGAATAATTCAAATCCTGTTTTTATACTTGATGAAATTGATAAAGTTGGCAATTCTTATAGAGGAGATCCCTCTTCCGCTCTTCTTGAAGTACTCGATCCGGAGCAAAATACTACTTTTCACGATAATTACCTTGAAGTAGATTATGATTTATCAAAAGTCTTGTTTATTGCCACTGCAAATAGCTTGAATAATATTCAACCTGCATTGTTGGACAGAATGGAGATTATACACTTAAGCGGATACTCTACTGAAGAAAAAATAGAAATTGCTAAAAGACATCTTATATCGCAACAATTGGAAGCTCATGGTTTGAATAAAAACCAAATTTCATTTAACAAATCAGCTATTAAAGAAATAATTGAAAAATACACAAGAGAATCCGGGGTAAGAAACCTAAATAGAGAAATAGGCAAAGTTATGAGAAATATCGCTAAAAAAGTGGCGATGAATGAAGACTACAAACCAAATCTCGGAGCTAAAGAAATAAAAGAAATTCTTGGAGTTTCTAAGCTACCCGGTGATAAAATGACTAAGATTACGATTCCTGGGGTAGCTATTGGTTTGGCATGGACAAGAGTAGGTGGTGATATCTTATTTATTGAAACAAGTCTTAGCAAAGGAAAAGGTAAATTAACGCTTACAGGAAATTTGGGAAATGTAATGAAGGAATCCGCGATTACTGCTTTGAGTTTTATAAAGTCACATAGTCGAGATTTGAAAATCCAAGAAGATGAATTTGACAAAAAAGATATCCATATCCATGTTCCTGAAGGTGCAATCCCTAAAGATGGACCTAGTGCAGGAATAACTATGCTTACAGCTATTACTTCAGCATTTACAAATAGAAAAATAAAGTCACATCTTGCTATGACAGGTGAGATTACACTTAGAGGGGAGGTCCTACCGGTAGGGGGAATAAAAGAAAAAGTGCTAGCAGCTAAAAGACATGGTATCAAAACAATAATTTTATGTAAAAAGAATAAAAAGGATGTTGAAAAGATAAACCCTGATTATATAAAAGGAATTGAGTTTATTTTTGTGAAGAAGATGAAGGATGTATTGAAGCATGCTTTAGAAAATTAAGGAAATTACTGTACACGAGTTTTGGATTTAACTCGGTCAAGCATTCTCTATCTGGGCATGAATTTGGATTTAAAACTTTAGTTGTATTTTTGCCAATCCATGAATTACAAGGGTGACAATTTTTGTTTATTTTGTTTATGAAATGATTTTTATCGTCAAATTTATCGTAGCCAAATAGGTTATAATTAGAGCCTCCCCAGATTGTAAATGTAGGTTTGCCATATGCGACTGCTAAATGCATGAAACCACTATCCAATCCAATATAAAACTCAGAGGTGTTAACAATAATACTTGCTTGTTCAAGGCTTGTTTGGCCTATTAATGATATTATATTTTCGTTTTTTGTTTCATTCATTATCTTCTTCCCAATACTCACTTCATGGACATCTCCTAGTAAAACAAATAAGTAATCTTGGTAATCATTATCTATCAAATCAAAAAACTCAATCCAATATTTAATTGGCCAATTTTTATACAAGGATTTTAAATTTCCGGATGATACCTGAACTGCGACAATCAACTTATTTCTAATATCTAAATTAAATCTTTTCCCAATTTTGCCTCTAGAAGGAAATAATTTCATTTTTCCTAGTTCAAACCCCTTTTCTTTCAGGCTGTTTCGCACCAACCATATGTTTTGCACTACTGAATGAATATCATTTTGTGGTTTGATATATGTCACTCCGGGTATTAGTTTTCTTTTATTTCTCATTGCAATCACTTTTTCTGATATAGTTTTTGCAATAATTAAATTATTTATGGAGGAGCTACTGAAATCCAAATATGATATCTCAAAGGCATTTGTGTATTTAATAAAAGAAAGTCGATTTGTTAAAGTGATAATTTCATCATAAGGAAAGTTATTAAAAACTAAAAATTCTTTATCAATAAATCTCGAATTTAATATTAGTGACACAAAATCACCTCTTTCTTTTAATATCTTAAGAAGGGGTATCAACATAATTGAATTTCCTATTCCGGAGGAGATGAATACGGCAATTTTTCTAGAATTATTTTGCATACTTAAACAATAAGAAGGTAAATTTAAATAATTAATTGTAATTTTGACATAGAATAGTTTTATAATTAGAAAAATATATTCGTGGATTCAAATTTTGATTTAGGAAATATAGTCAATAAAGTTTTAATATTTATAGTCATTTCCGGAATAAATATATTTGGTTACCATTTGCAATACGATAGAAGTTTGTGGGGGGATTACTTGATATCAGCACGAAAACAAGCTGAGATTTGATTTTACTAAAATAATGAAAAAAGAAAAAGACATATTGTTCTCAATCATAATTGCTACATATAATAGAGCACATATTATTGGTAAAGCAATAGAAAGTATAATCAACCAAACATATAATAATTGGGAATTGATAATTGTAGATGATGGGTCTACGGACAATACCAAAGAAATAGTTGAGTCATATAGCGATAATAGAATTTCTTATTTTTTAAAAAAAAATGAAGAAAGAAGTATTGCACGAAATTATGGCATTGATAAATCGAAAGGAGATTACATAAGTTTTTTAGATGATGATGATTATTATTTAGCTGAATTTCTTTACGTTTTTAATAATAAGATAGCTTCAATTGGTGAAACAGCTTCTGTTTTAATGTGCTTTGAATACCATGAAAAAGATTCAATAAAAGTAAAAAACATTATGTCGGGTAATTTACTAAAACCCCCATTGAGATTGTTGTGGACAAGCCAGACTAGTATTAGACCATTTGTGTTTCAACGAGATGTTTTTAGAAGTGAAAGGTTTAAGGAAGAATGTAAATTTGGTCAAGATTTTCATTTGGCAATACGGATTGCCTTAAAGTATAAGATTCATATTATTCCGGATTACTTAAGTGTAAATGTATTGCACCAAGGTCAAGGAACAAATCTGAAATTTTTAAAAAATTACCGGGAAAATGCTGAATTGTCAATAATGTGCATTAACAATTTACTTGAAAATCATTTTGCGCAATTGGTTAGAGTTATTCCAAAAAATGAATTATTTGACCTTGTCAACCACAAAATATATGGCTTTGCAAGTGCTGCTTTGAAACACTGTGATTTCAACTATTTTAATAGCCTGTTTTGGAAATTGAATTTGAAGGCAAGTATTGGAAAAACTTTTTACTATGGATTTTCATTAATTTTACGTTTTCCATATTATTATTTGAAATGTATTTATCAAAATAATAAATGATTAAAGATAAAAAAATATTATTTTCTATTATTATCGCAACTTATAATAGAGCTCACTTAATCTCAAGGGCAATACAAAGCGTAATCAATCAAAGCTACACCGATTGGGAATTGATAATAGTAGATGATGGGTCTAATGATAATACAAGACAAAAAGTAGATGTTTTTGGGGATAAAAAAATAAAATATTACTATCAAGAAAATCAAGGTAGAAGCGCGGCTAGAAACTTTGGAATAGAAGTTGCCAAAGGTGAATATATAAGTTTTTTGGATGACGATGATTATTTGTTTCCAAATTTTATTGAGGAGTTTTATACGGAAATCAATAATTATAATTACCCTAAAGCATTGTTTATGTGTGATCAACAGGAGATTGATCTAGACGGGAATGTCAATGATGCTAAAAGAAAAATATTTGGAGATAATCCGGCAAAATTCATATTGAAGTATTCCAATAATGTGCAACCTTTTTTTATCTCCAAAGAAATTCTTAATTCGGTAAAATTTGATTCTCGCTATGAAATTGGTGAAGATTTTCATTTATTGCTAAGATTAGCTTTGAAATATCCTTTGTATTATTTTGCTAAAACATTGTGTGTATATGTAAACCACGATGAAATGACGATGGAAAGAGAACTAAAAGAGCTTCTGTTTTTAAAACATCCATATAATAGATTAGATGTTTTGAATAATATTTGTGAAGAGAATAATGACTTGATTATAAAATATGATCTAAAAAGATTATTGCAAAAAAGATACAATAAAATAGCATATTTTTATTCAAGCGAAGCTATAAAGAAAAGGAAATTCGATTTTGGAATAAAATCAGTTCGATCGATTAAATGGAGTGGAGGCTTATTAATGGCATTTTATTATAAGATTTCAATTTATTCACGAGCATTATTTTATAAATTAATTTCAAGAAAATGAAAAATAGTAAAATGGATAAGTATAAAGTGCTATGGTTTATTGGACTTTCAGGCTCAGGAAAAACAACGATAGCTCATGGTATCAGTGAGAGATTGGAAAAAATAGGTGTACCTTCTATCATATTGGATGGAGACCTCTTGAGAGCAGGATTAAATAAAGACCTTGGATTCAGTATTGAAGATAGGATGGAAAACATTAGACGTGCAGCTGAAGTAGCAAAACTATTTGTAGAGAGAGGAAACATGGTTTTAGCAAGTTTTATTACTCCAACAGAAGAAATGAGAAACCTAGCAAAACAAATAATCAGTCGAGAAAAATTTATTGAAATTTATGTAAATAGTTCATTGGAAGAATGTATCAATAGGGATTCAAAAGGGCTTTATGCAAGAGCATTATCCGGCGAAATAAAGGATTTTACAGGTATTGACTCACCTTTTATTGTGCCCAAAAAACCGGATTTGACAATTCAAACTTATTTATTGTCAATTGAACAATCTCTTGATAAAATAATGCATTACTTGGGAATTAACCATATAATTGAATTGTAAATCTTTTTTTAGTACTTTTGATTTTTAAAAGAAGTTTAGTTTAAATAGAATTATTAGGACTATGAATTACAGAATAGACTATTTGGATCAATTGGAAGCAGAGGCTATTTATATATTGCGCGAAGTCTATGAGCAATTTGATAATAGCTGCTTGATGTTTTCAGGGGGTAAAGATTCAATCGTTTTGATTCATTTGGCAAATAAAGCTTTCTATCCGGATAAAATCCCGTTTAAAATTCTTCATGTAGATACAGGAAATAACTTCAAGGAGGTAATTAAATTTAGAGACAGTTTGATGCATGCTTTGGATTTGGATTTGATTGTAGCATCTGTCGAAAAATATATTAAAGTTAATAAAAAAGAAGATATTGAATTTGTAAATAGAAACAGATTACAAATTCCTGTTTTGTTGGAACAAATTAAGTTTAACGAGATTGATGCAGCTATTGGAGGAGGGCGAAGAGATGAGGAAAAAGTAAGAGCTAAGGAAAGAATTTTTTCACATAGGAATAGAAAGGGACAATGGAATCCTGAAAATCAAAGAGCTGAATTGTGGCATTTGTACAATGGCAAAAAGAAAGCAGGCGAACATTTTAGAATATTTCCCTTGAGTAATTGGACGGAGTTAGATATTTGGAATTATATTTTACGGGAGCAATTAGAAGTTCCCCGTATATATTTTTCACATAAAAGAGAGGTTTTGTTAAAAGATGATATCCTTATTTCAAAATCTGAATTTATAGACTGTGATGGCAGTAAAATCTACACTAAAAATGTGCGATGTAGAACGATAGGGGACATAACGACAACAGGAATGTGGGAATCTGATGCCATTACCATTGCCCAAATAATACAAGAAATATCAGTTTCCTCCATTGGGGAAAGGGGAAAAAGGGCTGATGACAAAGTGTCAGTTAATAGCATGGAAGAGCGTAAAAGAAAAGGATATTTTTAATATGAAGAATAAAACTGAAAAAGAGTTGTTCAGATTTACCACAATTGGGTCTGTTGACAATGGTAAATCAACATTAATCGGAAGGCTATTGTTTGACAGTAAGGCAATTTACAAAGATCAATATGAAGAAATATCCGGAGAAAATGTAGACTGGCAATCAACGAACTTTAATTTGGCGCATCTTACAGATGGGCTAAAAAAAGAAAGAGAGGATGGCATAACAATAGACGTTGCATATAGATACTTCTCGACGTCCAAAAGAAAATTTATTATAAGTGATTCGCCCGGTCATTTGGAGTATACTCGCAATATGGTGACAGGGTCATCCAATGCTAACGCTGCAGTAATATTGATTGATGCCCAAAATGGATTGGATAAACAAACAAAACGACATACGATTATTTCTTCTTTACTGAAAATACCCCATATTATAGTTTGTGTCAACAAAATGGATAAGGTAGAATACAATTATCAAAAATTTGAAGATATAAGAAA
Source organism: Saprospiraceae bacterium (assembly GCA_026986005.1). Taxonomy (GTDB): domain Bacteria; phylum Bacteroidota; class Bacteroidia; order Chitinophagales; family Saprospiraceae; genus JADJGA01. The sequence goes on along the minus strand of JALSPK010000060.1, from coordinate 6,637 downwards.
AGAATATGAAGCATTTGCTTCTAAATTAAGGTTTAGTGATGTTAGATTTATACCTATTTCTGCTTTGAATGGCGACAACATTGTCAACAAATCTACTAATATGCCATGGTATCATGGTGGTACATTGATGTACACGCTTGAAAATATGTATTTTTCAAGTGATAGAGATTTGGTCAATTGCAGATTGCCTGTGCAATCAGTCAAAGCATCTGAAAATACAAAGTATATAGCGGGAACAATTGCCGGAGGTGTATTTAGAAAAGGGGATAAAGTACTGATTTTGCCATCAAATAAAACTACTTTAATAAAAAGGATCTCAATTTTCAAAGATGAATTAGAGGAAGTATTTGCCTCTCAATCTGTATTACTTGAACTAGACGAAAATATCAATATGTTAAGGGGAGATATTGTGGTACGCCCCAATAATAAACCCCTAGAAAGTAGTAAAGTTGATGCAATGATTTGTTGGTTTGACGATAGTAAAAAAATGAAACTTGGGGGCGAGTATATCTTTTTTAGTTTGAATAGAGAAGTGAATTGTAGAGTAGATAAAATTTTTTATAAACTGGATATAAATACTTTGCATAGGGATTTTAGTTTTGAAAAAATCAAGGGCAATGATATAGCAAGAATAAAACTTGAGACGGATCAGGTGGTTTATTTCGACCCATATGCTAAAAATAAAATCACCGGAAGTTTCATTTTAATTGATAAAGAAAGTAACAATACAGTGGCAGCCGGTATGATAAGATAGCAGATGCATAAAGCTTATCGATTGAAATTTCCCAATTCTTTATTTAGGATTTCCAATAGTTTTATATCATTTTGTTCATCAGGTTCAAGGTAATTGCCTTCTGCCCATTCATTCCAAGATTTTACAAAAACATAGTTATTTTTATTATCTATTACTATATTTAGGCAATCATTAATATGCTTAGTAAAAGTAGACTCATTGAAATTATCAAATAAATAGCCTTTTCTCCCAAGCCTTGGAGTATTATCCCAATTTGTAATAATAAGAGGATAGTAATTTTCAATAATACCTTCAATTTTCTTTCTGTTTTTGTTATCTATAGACTTAATTACTTTATTTATTTCTTCAAAATCATAAACAAGAGGCTTATTCAGGTTAAACTTTAGCTTGAATTTCAATAATTGTTTTGTGAAAAGATTGTATTTCTCGTGAAGTAAATAATTAGGAGAATGATTAAAGCCATTTGATATCAATGCATCAAAGATATCCATTGGAGGAGACCATTCTAAAGAATAATTGTACCCACCTATTAAATATATTCCATCTAGACCGGCTTTTTGTGCTTGTTCTCTAAAAGTCTCTACAAACATTTTTAAATCCGGTAATAAATCAGGTCTATGAATAGTAAAAACAGGTTTGTTTTCTATTTTTATATATTGAGAATCTTCAAAAAAGTTAAATAAGTACCTGAAATGCTTTTCTATATCTTTCTTTCCCGGATATTCTTGTTGTATCAATAATTTTCCCGGGCTACCGTGCCAAATACCTTCCCAACTTTCATTTGCCCAGCTAATACAATAGGGTAAATCCAATTCCTTTGACTTTAGCCTCAATTCTAGGGGTTTTTCCAACAATAATTTACCATTCCCAAACCAATAATGGTAATAGCAAAACCCGGAAATGTCATATTGTTTTGCCAATTCTATTTGTTTTTTTTGAGCGTCTACATCAAGCAAATTGTAATAACCTAAGCGACCGGGTTTTTTTGGCTGATTGTGACCTTTAAACAAAGGCTTAGCATTTTTAACATTTGTCCATTCAGTAAATCCATTACCCCACCATTTATCATTCTCAGGGATAGAATGAAACTGTGGTAAATAAAAAGCTATTACTTTGACTTTACTCATTAACGGGTTGATTATTTTTATTTATTGTCAAATCATACAATTTTTTATCTATTAATCTACATTTCTCCACTATTCTTCTATCTATATCTTTTAGGTTAATATTTGTTGTATTAAATTGGTTCTCTTTAAACTTTAGTCCCAAATCTAAACTTTTTAAAGAAATACTCCAATTATTGTTGATAGTATTTATTATATTTAGGGAATTAATTATAGCTGAATTGATATTTACTGCCATAAATTTATTTTTGTCGCCATTAGAATCATAGAATTTTAGTATTTCCTCCATGTAATTGATATACATGGTACAAAAATCCTCTAAAATTGATTTCCTGTTTAGTTTTATGTATAGATTATTTTTTAATTTTTTAATAATACTATTTGAAATCAATTGGTATTTATAATCAGTAAAGAGCTTTTTTATATGTCTGTTGTACAAGGAGTTTATGATTTGACCAAACGATCTGTATATAAATAAATAGTGGATGTCATAATCAACCTTTGACCAAATATTATTTAAAAAAATACAGGTGCGGGGATCTTTCCATCCAAAAATATATTTGTCTTCCAGCTTATTCTTAATTATTTCATTTGCTAGGCTAATATCGATATCATCTATCAATATTTTATCGGATTTTGCATTTAGGTGATTCAATGAATTTTTCAAGAACAAACCTTCATGAAAAGATAAAAAATCCAAATCCTCAAAATGACCATTATCATTGCCTATATTGGCCTCCAACAATCTATCTCCTACATGCAAGCCACAATCTTGCAACCAAGAAGTAATCAAGGAAGTTCCTGATCTATGCATACCCAATATTGCGATCACTTTTTTACTCATTTAGTCCCAATTCATTTTTAGACCAAGTAGGTCTTCTAGTTCTTTATTATGATGTTTATAGTACTTAATTAATAATTTTCTACATTGAATAAAATTATTATTGTATTCGCCTGAAAAATTATTGACTGCTAAATTAATTTTCGCTTTATACACAGAAACGCCTAGAAAATCAAAAATAGTATCCAATGTTTTTTTGTTATTATCAAAAAAATCTTCACTTTTTATAATTAATAGATTTTTATGTAATTTAAAGTAATTCATATACTTTTTTACTTGGGGGGCATAAATCCCTCTTTGGATAAAAGAAAAATCCTGATGGATATTACTTTTGGTTATAGTTTCTCGCTTCAGCTTTTCAGTTAATAATTTTTGAATAATTATTTCATTTTCAATATTGCAAAAATCCTCAAAGTTAAAATCTATATCATGTCTATTAATAATCATGTTGAGGTGAGAGATAGCTCTATCTACGGGGTTTCTCAACAGCAGAATAATTTTAATTTGATTGTCAAAATTATAAATTCGTTCAGCAGCTAATGGATGATACAAATAATATGGACTCGATTCGCCTGTAATTTTATTAGTATTGAAAAATTTAAAAGGAAAATGGCTTAGATACCATTCATCACCTTTATTAATATTATTATCAAAATAATGAACCTCTTTTGTAGTCGAAGGAAGAATATCTTTGTGTTGTACCAATAAATTATACAAATAGGTAGTCCCACTTTTCTGTGCACCCGCAATTATGAAATCAGGAGATTTTAATAATTTATCCGATAGCCCTGTATGTTTTACTAAATATTTTAGCATTGATTGAATTTGAATATATATTCTTAAATCAATTAAGAACAAATGTACATAAATTTCAGCAATTTGGTTATTTTATCGTATTTTTGTGGCGTAACAATCTAAGTTATCTATAGATGTTTTTTGTTTTATAAAAAATTAGCAGTTATAAAACCGATAGTAACAATTGCAATTTGTACGTTTAATAGGGATTTCTATTTAGAGAAATGTCTCAATTCTTTAATTAAATATGGTGTAGATAGCAAACCGATAGAGGTAATGGTGATTAATAATAACTCAACGGATAATACTACAATAATTGTTGAGAGGTTTCAATCGGAATATAAAAATATTAGTTACTACAATGAAAAAAAGGTTGGATTAAGCCACGCGAGAAACAAAGCTTTGGCTAAAGCTAAATGTGACATAATCGCATTTTTAGATGATGATGTTAAGATTTCCGATACTTATTTGGATAGATTATTGTGGGTTATTGACAATTACTCATTTGACTGTCTGGGTGGTGGGTATCTTCCTTGGTATCTGAACGAGAAGCCGAAATGGATTCCTGAAGATTTTGGTAGAAAAGAAAATCTTTTAGATTCGATTGGGGTATTAAAAGAGGATTATGTGACCGGATTAAATATGATATTTACTAAGCAAATACTTAATAGAATAGGAGGGTTTCCTGTAAAACTTGGAATGATTGGAAATAATATTGGGTATGGCGAAGATGATTATGTTCAATTTCAGATTAGAAAGTTGGGTGGAGTAATACTTTTTGATCCTGAGCTCTATGTATATCATGCGGTTTTAGAGCAAAAGCAACATCTGTCTTGGCAATTGGTGTCGATTTTTATAAATGCACAGAGCAATTTTATTATTCATAGGAAAGATGAAGGCTTTTTTACATTAAGTTTTTATTTTCTAAAAAGTCTGGCTGCCGGTATTATAAAAAGAGTACCATTTGGACTATATCGATTTATTTTTACCAATGATTTTTTCTATCAAAATTATATTATTTTTGTTTTGAGACCTATATTGATAACTCTTGGAAGATTAAAAGTACATTTTACAAAATAATACGATATTAAAAAGTTAATTTGGTTTGATTATTATTCGATACTCCATTTGTGATCGACCAAGAAAATCCTGTCATGGTAAGGCATGATTGATGTTGAATAATAGCTTCCAGCAAATACTTCAAATCTCACTGCTTCTGACACTTTAAAGATCTCTTTTCTATTTTCTTCAAAGAATAAATCAATTGAGTATTCTCCGGTATTTAGAGGTAACTTTGGAATTTGACAGCGAATAGTGCCTTGCTTTGGGACTTCTTTGAATATGCTGTCATAAAATTTGTTATTACAAGAAAATATTGTTTGTTTGTTGTGGTCCCTCACTATTATTTTTACCAATAGATTTTTTATCTTTACCAAGGTATTAAACTCAATATCAATTTTAACATTGTCACCACATGAAATAATGTTACTTCCACCACCTGTTTGACTTAATATTTTTATTTCTTTGACCTCGATATATTTACTTTTTTTTGATATTGATAGGCTGATATCAGGCTTATAGCTATTCTGATAAGCCTCTACAACACTATTTATTAATCCTGATTTTATTATTCTCCCATTATGCAGGTAGATACCATTTTGACAGAGATTATTTATTATACCCAAGTTGTGGCTTACAAGGACAACGGTTCGTCCGGAACTAGCGACTTCGTTCATTTTGCCCATACTTTTTTTTCTAAAATTCATATCTCCTACTGATAGAACTTCATCTACTAGAAGTATTTCAGGCTCCAAGTGAGCTGCAACGGAAAAGGCCAATCTAACATACATTCCTGATGAGTAATGTTTGACAGCTGTGTCAATAAATTTTTCAATCCCTGAAAAATCTACAATTTCATCAAATTTAGATTTTATCTCTTTTTTGGACATTCCCAAGATTGATCCATTAAGGAAAATATTTTCTCTACCGGTCAATTCATGGTGAAATCCTGTCCCTACTTCTAATAGCGAAGAAATTCTACCCCTTAGTATTGCTCGTCCTGAAGTGGGGTAAGTAATCCTTGAAAGTATTTTTAATAATGTTGATTTTCCGGATCCATTGGGGCCGATAATACCAAAAACTTCACCCTCATTAACATTAAAACTAATATCATCTAAAGCGAGTAATTTCTCATAGGATTTGTTTTTTGAAGTAATGATATTACCGATTGTGTACCTCAAATCCCTTGACTTTTTGCCTATATGATATATCTTTGTAAGATTGTGTACCTCTATAATAGATCTGGAATTCATAAAGTAGTTATAATTGAATTTGAATGTGTTTTTATCAAAACTTTAAATAACATCAGCAATATCTTTTTCCATTTTATTAAAAAAATAAAAACCTGATATCAATAGGAAAACAAGCACAAAAAAGCTTAATGCAAATAATTTCCAATCCATAACAAGACCAAAAACACTCCATCTAATTCCTTCAATAATACCTGTAAGAGGATTGAGGTAAAATAACCACTTATATTCAGAAGAAACTTCATTGGTAGTATAAGCGATTGGTGTCACAAACAATCCTATCCTGATGACAAACGGTACAATATGCCTGAAATCCCGGTATCTTATATTCAAAGAACTAAACCATACAGATATACTTATTCCCGCAAATATACTAAGACTTAAAAACAATGGGAAAAATATCAAATTGCTAGATAGCCCGGGAAAATACACTATAAAATAAATCGTAGTAAAAACTACAGAAATAAGCAAATCAGGTAGTGCTGCCAATGCTTTGGAAATAGGTAAAACAATTTTGGGGAAATAAATCTTTTTTATCATATTCTGAGCTAAAATCAAAGAATTAGTTCCTTGGTTGACAACATTTGAAAAATAATTCCAGGCGATTATTCCCGTCAAACTAAATAATACCGGATCAACTCCATACGTATTGGCTTTAGCTATTCTATTGAATACAAAGCTTAATAACACAGCCGTCAGCAAAGGCTCAATCACTCCCCAAAGTATTCCTAAAACTGTTTGCGCATATTTTACTTTAAAATCTCTATATGCCAAGGTCCACAACAACTCGCGATAATGATACAACTCACGTATT